>DATFJO010000538.1:0-11337 GCA_035269145.1 Tangfeifania sp.
TTTTTTGGATGGTGGGATACAATGGAAAAAATTCAGGCGCATTGTGAAAGTACTGATTTTCTGATTTCGGCCATTTATTACAGCGACAATGTAGAGTCATTGGAAGATACTGAAATAAAATAGCTCATAAATCGGTGAATCTGTGGCAATTCTTTTTTCCTTTGGTTTTCGATTCCGGAAGATCAGGCATTGAAAAAATTCAATATCGTCCACACCATCTTTTTAATTATTTTTACCCCAAATTGAATGATATGATGAAACTGGTTTTTGCAACAAATAATCCGAATAAACTGAAAGAATTGCAGGCTCTGGTGGGTGATAAATACGAGTTGCTGGGCTTAAAAGATATTGGCTGTTTTAAAGAAATTCCGGAAGAGCAGCCCACTCTCGAGGGAAATGCGCGGCAAAAAGCGTTTTATGTGTACGAGAAATATGGTTATTCCTGTTTTGCCGATGACACCGGGCTGGAAGTGGAAGCTCTGAACGGCGAACCGGGTGTGTATTCGGCCAGGTATGCAGGCGAAGCAAAAGATGCCAATGCAAATATGAATAAGTTATTGCATGAAATGGCTAAAATAAATAACCGGAAAGCCCGTTTTAGGACTGTAATTTCACTTGTTATCAACGGAAAAGAAGAACAGTTTGAAGGAATTGCAGAAGGTGAAATTACCCGGGAGAAAAGCGGGGATTCAGGATTTGGGTACGATCCCGTTTTTATGCCTGAAGGTTTTTCCAAAACATTTGCCGAAATGGAACTTCAGGATAAAAACAAAATTAGTCACCGGGGCCGGGCCGTACAAAAACTGGTTCGGTACCTGCAAACAATTTAATTGCAAAACTCAGGAGGTATGCGCAAAATATTCAGTTTGGTTATTTCTTTTTTAATGGTTTTTCAGCTTCAGGCTCAACGCCGGCAGAATACCTGGCAGGATTACCTTTCATTTTCGAATGCCACAAAAATTGCTGTGGCCGGTTCAAAAGTATACTGCGCTACTGAAGGCGGACTGTTTTATTTTGACAGGGACGACAACAGCATTCAAAAATTTACCGGTGTAAACGGGCTGACCGATTTTGGCATTCGAACCATTGCATGGAACGAAGTTAGCGAGGTGCTGGTGGTGGCTTATGAAAACAGCAACATTGATTTGGTTTACGATTCAGGTGTTCTAAACCTGTCTGACATTAAACGTAAACAGATAACAGGAGACAAAAATATTTACAACATTTCGTTTTCCGGAGATGAGGCGTTTCTTTCATGCGGGTTTGGAATTGTGGTGCTGAATCTCGAAAAGAATGAAGTTAAAGACACTTATTTTATTGGTGAAGATGGTACTTCTGTTTTGGTGAATGATGTGGCCGTTTGGGATTCGAACATTTATGCTGCCACTGATGAGGGAATTCTGCATGCCCCAAAAGAGGGTCAAAATCTGTTGGATTACAGGAACTGGCATCTTGTGGAGAATATTCCCAACCCAACTAATAAATTCAGTCAACTGGCGGTTCATGCCGGAGCGCTTTGGGCTAATTACGTTCCCGGTAACAACGGAAAAAATGAACTCTATCGTTTCGATGGTCAGAACTGGCAGCGGCATTTACATTCTGTTTACACCAGCCGCGAAATCCAGGTGGCTGATAATTACATGATTATAACCGGTGGTTCCGACATCTATTTGGTAAATGAGCAAATTCAGATTGCCGGGAAAATTAATGCATACCAACTGGAAGGAAATGAAATATCGCGCATAAATGCCCGGAGCGCTTCCATTTCTGAAGACGGTTCAGTTTGGATTGCAGATTATGAACACGGATTGATTCGGGTATCGGAAGAAAATTTTGAATCGATTTTTCCAAATGGCCCGATGGACAACCGGATATTTTCGCTTTACACCAATGAAGGCGATTTGTGGGTAACACCCGGTGGACGCGACGATGCCTGGAACAACATCTGGCAGGAGCCACGTTTTCAATTGTATGAAAATCAGCAATGGAATTATTTTACTCCCGAAAAGTATTCAGAATTAAGCGGATTTAATGATATCGTTTGCATTGTAGCAGATCCTGCCGACCCTGAACATATTTTTGTGGGAAGCTGGGGAGGCGGGCTGCTCGAATTTCAGGATGGACAGTTTTTAAACCGTTTCACCGACCTGAACAGTCCGCTGCAAAACGCCCTGCCCGATCGTCCTGGTTCGCCATTTGTCAGAATTGGCGGCTTCGATTTTGATTCCGAAGGAAATCTGTGGATTACAAATTCCGAGGTGTCAAATAATTTGCACAAACTCACACCATCGGGCGAATGGGAGTCGGTTACTTTGCCGCAGGTTGCCAATAATTACAAAATTGGCGAAGTGCTGGTAACTGAAGACGATGATAAGTGGATTGTGGTTCCGCGTGGAAACGATGCTTATGTGGTTGATAAAACCGGTACGCAGAAAAAACAATTGCTGGTAACATCATATTTTAACAATGGCGAAAATGAGATTATTAACCGGATGAGTGATATTTACTGCATTGCCGAAGATTTGGAAGGCGCTGTCTGGATTGGAACTTCAAAGGGTGTTGCGGTTTACAACAGCCCCTGGAGAATCTGGGATTCAGAAACTTTTTATGCCATTCAGCCCAGCCTCGATTTGAACGACGGACTTTATCATCCGCTGCTGGAAACCGAAAATGTAACAGCCATTGCAGTTGACGGCGCCAACCGGAAATGGATTGGAACACAAGGTTCAGGGGTGTACCTTGTTTCTGAAAACGGCGAAAATGAAATCCTGAATTTCAATCAAGAAAACAGCCCGCTGCTTTCCAATAACATTATGGATATTGCAATAAATCAGTTGACCGGCGAGATTTTTATCGGCACCAGCGAAGGATTGATTTCCTACCAGGGCGATGCCATTGTCGGGAAGGATGCTTACGAAAATGTGTATGTTTATCCCAATCCGGTGCGGGAAACTTACGACGGGCCGGTTACCATCACCGGTCTGGTTGAAAATTCCGATGTAAAAATTACCGATATCAGCGGAAACCTGGTTTTTGAATCCACTTCGCTTGGCGGGCAGGCAGTTTGGAACGGTAAAAACCTGAATGGGAATCGCGTGAGAACGGGGGTTTACCTTGTTTTTTGCAACGATGAAAACGGGGAAGAAACACACATTGAAAAGTTGCTGTTTATCCATTAAATTTCAAAAGTACTGTTGAACGGCAAAATCATTTGGGGTGAACTAAAGAAAAAAGAATGCTGGCAACTACTGAAGGTATTGTATTGCATCAGTTAAAATATGGCGAGAGCAGTGTAATCGTCAATATTTATACCCGGGAATTTGGCCGGCAGGCTTATTTGATGAATGCTGCCCGCAGCAAAAAATCGAAAAACAGAGCCGGGTTACTTCAACCGTTGTTCCTGGTTGATTTAGTGGGTTATCAGAAAGAAACACGTGAAGTTCAGCGAATAAAGGAGATAAAAAACACTCCTGCCTACCAGAATATTCCATTTGATGTAACAAAATCTGCCCGGGTAATTTTTCTGGCTGAAGTTTTGTCAAAATCATTGCGCGAGCAGGAAAGTGCACCGCCGCTGTTCGACTTCTTAAAAAACACATTGATGTATTTTGACCTGATGGAAAGCCATTCGGCCAATTTTCATTTGTGGTTTTTGTTCCGGTTAACCGAGTACCTCGGATTTTTGCCCGATACACAAATGGCCGGCTTCGAAGGCTGGTTGGACATGCGCAAAGGAGCAGTTGTTCCTTTTGAGCCATCGCACCCGTTTTTTATTCAAAAAGAGGCGACAAAATATCTGTGCCAGCTTTCTGAACTGAAAATCGGTGATTTAAAACACTGGAAAATTTCGCGGAATATGCGAGGATTTCTGACAAATAAGCTGGTTGAATATTATCAGTTGCATTTTGAAAACATGGGCGAAATTAAATCACTGAAAGTTTTGCAGGAGATTTTTGAATAAAAGCTATCCTCTGAAAACAGATGCTTCGTAAATGTAAAGGTCGGCATTTTTCCATCCTTCCCAGCCAATTCCGGCCTTGTCGCGCGAGCAATGTCCAAGAAATTGTTCAAG
Source organism: Tangfeifania sp. (assembly GCA_035269145.1). Taxonomy (GTDB): domain Bacteria; phylum Bacteroidota; class Bacteroidia; order Bacteroidales; family Prolixibacteraceae; genus Tangfeifania. The sequence continues at coordinate 4,073 of DATFJO010000538.1, forward strand.
TGACCAGCCGGTTTTTTTAGCTACCTGCGGCAAAAAGGTTCCTGAATCCGGCCCCTTTTTAATGTAAATTCCATGCGTGCCCAATTCAATTTCATCGGCTGATTCAATTTTTCTGAGCGGTGACAAAACAGAAATTTCCAGTTCCATTTCATCAAACTCTTCTTTTTTCAGGTGAATAAACCGGCGGTCGCACGAGGCTGAAACAGCGATGCGCTGTATCAGGTCGTTTAGTGTTTCCTGTTGTGCAAAATTCCCGATGCACCCGCGTAACTCGTTATTCACATAAACACTCACAAAAACTCCTGCCTCTTCATTCAGAATTCCTTTTGTTTCGGGAAGTGTAAGTTTGCATCTTTCACCGGTTTCCAGAAAATACAAAATGGCGTTCCGTGCCTTTTTCAGCAGTTCACTTTTTTCTTTTTCCGAAACCGAAAAAAGGCTTTTTTTTTCTGTGGCCGAAATGGCCCAGTAACCCACTACCTTGTCTTTATCGCCATAAAGTCTGGCATCCCCGGAATTCTGGTAATGGATTTTATTGTACCTGATTTTTGATTTTTCAGTAAGATAAAGGAGTGTGACTACCGAAGTCCATCCGCAAAGAGAGGTAGCGAGGTGGCTGATCTTTTTCTTTTTGTTTTCTTCCAGAACCTGCAACAATTTTTCCGGCCTGTTGCTGGTAATTGCTTCGGCTGTTTCATAATCATTTTCAATGGCATCGTTGTATGAAGGATAATGAGAGAAATCGGTGCTGATAACAAAAAGATTTTCAGGGGTGAAATAAGGTTCAAGTACCCGGGCAATATTTTTACAGTCATCAGCATTGTTTGTACCCAGAATTACCGGAACCAGTAGGTAATCTGTTTTTAGTTTGAATTGTAAGAAAGGCAATTGAACCTCGAGGCTGTGCTCAAAATGGTGTGCTTCTGCATTGTGCTGAAAGAGGTCAGATGAATCATACAGTTCGGAAGCGGTTTCCCGGTCAACCGGAATTTCGCCAAGCGGAGTTTCATAATTTCCCTGTTGATATACCGATGCACCGCCAAACAAAAACTGGTGGCTCGATGCTATTACAAAAACCTTCTTATAATTTGTGTTTTCAGGAATTTGATTGAATGCCGAAGCAGCCACTTTCCCGCTGAAAACATAGCCTGCATGTGGCGAAATAATAGCGCGCGCGTGGGTTTGAGGATTTTTGTTGGTTTCGGCTTTAGCAAAAAGTTCTTTTAACTGATTGGTCAGAGCATCCTTTGTTCCCGGGTAAAATTTTCCGGCAAATTCGGGTGGCCTGTTTTCTGTTTCCTGAAACTCTTCTTTATGCATTTTTTCAGTTTTTAGATGAACCTGAAGTTATAAATTTTTTGCAAATGAAAGAAAATGAATGAATTAAAAAACAAATCCGGCACAGGACAATCTTTTGGCGGCTTGAATATTTTCTTTTAACTTACATATTCAAATTAAACTTCAAAAAAAATGAATAACCGTTTTTTGTATTTTACTCTGCTAATTGCAGGCATCTTATTTTTAAGCAGTTGCGCAACACAACCAGTGGATCCGGTAGTCGGCCATCCCGGGTTTTTGCATGGTCTTTTTCACGGATTCATCATCCTCTTTAGTTTTATCGCCAGTTTATTTACCGATTTTGAAATTTATGCATTTCCCAATAACGGTGGCTGGTACGACTTTGGGTACCTGTTGGGAGTGATGATGTTTTTTGGCGGAGGTGGCGCCGGAAGCCGCAGAAGAAAGCGTTAACTGCCATTTTTTTTGCAGTTGCAAACAGTCTCATGTGCAAAACTTATTGCAGCAAAAAACAATAAGAGGTATGGGTTTTACGTATATTTGCCAGGTAAATCATGAAATCAGTAAAAATGAACCGAATAGTTTTATTAATTATTGTTGTTGCACTTGCCATTGGCGGATGTAAATCGAAAAAACAAATGGCACAGTCGGAATACACAACCGACCCCACAAATCAGCCTAAAGTGTTTACAGTTCCCGGAACAGAAAAGGAACAGGAAAATACAAAAGAGGTGAAAGAAAAACCTGCAGAAAGTGTGGAAGAACCCATTGCAATGCGCAAAGAGCAGGTGAGTTTTACTACTCAGGAAGATAAAACAGAAAATGAAAGTAACACTTACTTTGTAATTTTGGGCTCGTTCAGCCAATTGAACAATGCCAAAAATTACCGCGAAGATTTGCTCAACCAGGGATTTACACCCATTATTTTGCACAGCGAAACCGGCTACTACCGGGTTTGCGTAGATTCTTATCAAAATGAATTGGATGCCCGGACGCGGGTAGCTCAAATACGCCGTACTTATCCGAAATATTCGGATGTATGGCTCCTTATTAAAGATTAAGGCTTTGTAAATCGAAAATCAAAAAGAAAGTCGCAGAAATGCGGCTTTTTTTTATGGTTATATTACATTATCATTTTTTAAGAAAATTTAGCAAGGTTTTTGCTCACACTTTACTTCCTTTGAAAATGAACATTTTGCGTTAAATGACATTACATTTGTAATCGATTTTAAAATCGATTACCTATTTTACATTTAAAGGAAAGATGAAGAAAGAAGAAAAACAACAACTGCTCGATCAGCGATACCTGAAAATGGCCATGATTTGGGCACAAAACTCTTATTGTAAACGTCGCCAGGTGGGCGCTTTGCTGGTAAAAGAAAAGATGATAATTTCCGATGGGTACAACGGAACACCATCGGGTTTCGAAAATATTTGTGAGGACGACGAAAACATTACCAAACCGTATGTTTTACACGCCGAAGCAAATGCCATTACCAAAGTGGCAAAATCAAACAACAGCAGCGAAGGAGCTACCATGTATGTTACTTCTTCGCCCTGTATGGAATGCTCGAAACTCATTATTCAGGCAGGAATTAAGCGGGTGGTTTTTACAGAAAGCTACCGTTTGGATGATGGTATTAATTTGCTGAAAAGGGCAAATATTGATGTTAAACAAGTGGAACTGGAAAAAGTAAAGGTAAAATAATGAACAGAAAAACACTAATAATTATTCCGCTGCTGATAGCCGTTTCGGTGGCAGCAGGAATCCTCATCGGCAACTTACTTCAAAAAAACAGCCAGCCGGCTTTTAATCCGGGAGGGTTTGGGAAAACAAACAAACTCACTACAATTCTCGAGCTGGTTAACAACGGATATGTCGACAGTGTGAACACAAACAAGATAATCGAAAGTACTATTCCTGAAATTCTTGATGAACTCGATCCGCATTCAGCTTATATTCCTGCCAAATACATGCAGGAAGTTCAGGAAGAAATGCGCGGAAATTTTTCAGGAATCGGGGTTCAGTTTTCCATTCAGGAAGATACGGTGCGTGTAATAGAAGTAATTTCAGGCGGCCCCTCAAGCAAAGTTGGTATTCAGCCCGGCGACAGGATTGTGAGCGTTAACGACTCGGTGATTGCAGGAGTGGATGTGGAAAATAACACAGTGTTGACTTTGCTCAGGGGCGAAAAAAATTCGAAGGTAACAGTCGGGGTCATTCGAAAAGGAAACACCGGGGAATTGGAATTTGAAATCACCCGCGACGACATTCCGCTTTACAGCGTAGATGTTTCATACATGATTGATGAGGAAACTGGTTTTATTAAAGTGAGCCGTTTTGCTGAAACAACTTACGATGAATTTATGCAGGGAATGCAAGAATTAAAAAGCAAAGGCGCCGGGAAAGTGATTGTCGATTTACGCTCGAACCCCGGAGGCTCGCTTCCTGCGGTGCTGAATATGGTTGATGAGTTTTTGGAAAAAGACGAACCCATTCTTTATACCGAAGGATTAAATCAGCCCCGCAAAACTTATAATGCATCCGCACGAAACAAACTTGCAGATATCGGGGTGTATGTGCTAATCGATGAGTTCTCGGCTTCTGCCAGCGAAATATTTGCCGGGGCTTTGCAAGACAACGATCGCGGAATTGTTATCGGCCGGCGTTCTTTCGGGAAAGGGCTCGTGCAGGAACAGATTCCCCTGATGGACGGTTCTGCGTTGCGGCTCACGGTGGCTCGTTTTTATACACCCAGCGGACGATGCATACAAAAACCTTATGAAGAAGGAAACGATGAGTATTACAAAGATCTTTACGCGCGTTTCAGTCATCACGAACAGTTAACTGCCGACAGCATTCACTTTAACGACTCGCTGAAATATACCACCAAATCAGGCCGCGCTGTTTATGGCGGCGGCGGTATTATGCCCGATATTTTTGTGCCGATGGATACAACCGGCACTTCTGAATATTTTAACCAAATCTATCGGAAAGGGCTGATTTATACTTTTGCCTACAGTTATGCTGATAATCACCGGGAAAAATTGTCTGAATTCACTGATGCCAAAGAGTTTGACCAGTTTCTCGATCAGCAGAATGTACTCAGTGAGTTTGTTGAGTTTGCTGGCGAACGCGGAATTGAAAAAGACATCAACGGATTGAATGAATCCAGCGAGGTGATTGAAACCCAGTTGAAAGCTTATATTGCCCGCAATATTATTGGAGAGGAAGGTTTCTATCCGATTATCAGCCAAATAGATAAAACCCTTTTGGAAGCCATTGAAATTACTCGGAAAGATTTACTGGTGGAAAATCTTTCAAATTAGTTTTTAGAAAATTGTCGTATTTTTTGCGAAAAATTTCGTATTTTTAGGGTTGGTTTTAATAAAGGAAATATGGAAAATTCAGCTCAAAAATTGAATTACGACGCTGTGGACGACAGGGATATTTTTCTTCTGATTAAAAAATCAAGAGCGGGAATGAAATATTCTACTTTTCAAAAGATAAGTAAATACATTCCATTAAAACCTGGTGAATGGAGCAAAGTACTTCATTTATCAGAACGCACTTTACAACGATACAAAAAAGAAAAATTGAGTTTTGCACCCCTGTATTCCGAGAAAATTATTGAATTACAATTGTTGTTCAATAAAGGAACTGAGGTTTTTGGTGACAGGGATAAATTTTATAAGTGGCTCAATTCCAAAAATATTGCTCTTGGCGGAATTCCGCCTGTTTCTCTTCTCGATAATACTTTTGGGATTATGATGATAAAAGATGAAATCACCCGAATAGAGCATGGAATTCTTGCATGATTGTCTATCGTTTATCCAAAGAGAAATATTGTAACGATCTTTCCGGAAAGGGAGCAGAACTTTCGGGTGGCCGGTGGAACAGCAAAGGCACAGCTATGGTTTATACAAGTAGCTCACGGGCATTATCTACTGCTGAAATAGCGGTACATACTCCGGTCGCGTTAATTCCTGAGAATTACTATTTAGTAGAAATTGAAGTTCCGGATAATCCCAAAATTGAAGAAGTAAGTGTTTCGCAATTGCCGGCAAAGTGGAACCAATTTCCCCATTCTCATGAGACACAGAGAATTGGAGACCAATTTATTGCCAGTAGTAAATTGTTGCTTTTAAAAGTGCCTTCTGCAGTTGTACAGGGTGATTTCAATTATCTAATTAATACACAACACGCAGACTTTTCAAAGATTAAAATCAGAAAGACTGAATTATTTTCTTTCGATGAAAGATTATTTTGCAGATAGTCTTGTATACTTTTACATCTCGGTACGGTACCATTCCGAGCTGCGTCCCAGCCAGCGCACACCACCCACAAAACCTTTAAGTTTCAGTAAATCATCGTCTTCGAGCCAGGCGTAGCAATCGTAAGTATTTCCCGATTTCGGGTCGTAAATTTCGCCATCTACCCACTCTTCTTTTTTCGAATTGTATTCCAATCCCTCAAGAATCTGAAGCCCAAGAATGGAACGGTCGCGAAGCGTTTCATCTGGATTTTCGTCGTCTTTTGGAGGCTCACCGTTTTCGTAATTCTCAGGAATAACATATACAATGGTTCCTATGTATTTACCGTCTTCTTTTTCAATTTTTATTTTCGATGTTTTTTCTTCGTTCCACCAAATACCGACAATTTTATCTGCCTGCTGGGCAAATCCGGCAACCGAATAGATCACCAGTAGAGAAAGAATAACGAGATTTTTCATAATTAATGATTTGATTTTTATTTAACAGGTTTAAAAATAGTAAGTTTAAACATTCAAGCTGTAAGAATTATTATCTTTTTTTTACAAAAAATAAAACTTATGAAAATTCTGAATCGCATTTTAGCAGGTCTTGCAATCGTTATTATCGTTGCTTTAGTTGCAGGATTTTTTTTCCTGAATGACTTGAAAAAATCAGCATTGCCCGATTACGATGAAGATGTTCAACTTCCCGGACTGACTGAAGAAGTAACTATTTTTCGCGATTCATTTGCAATACCGCATATCAGTGCAAATAATGAAATTGATTTATACCGGGCTGTGGGTTTTGCTATGGCACAGGACCGGCTTTGGCAAATGGAGCTCCTGCGTCGGGTAACGCAGGGCAGGCTATCTGAAATTTTGGGTAAAGATCAGTTGGAAACCGACCTGTTGATGCGTGCGCTGCGAATTCAGGAAAAATCGGAAAAAGTGTTGGCCCAAACTTCGCCTGCTATCAAAGAAATCCTGCAGGCGTTTAGCGAAGGAGTTAATTTTTATATGAAAAATAATCCGCTTCCGCCTGAATTTAGAGTGCTGGGCTATGAACCCGAAATCTGGATGCCGGTTCACTCGATTAATCTGATAGGCTACATGTCGTGGGATTTGGCATCAGGCTGGGGAACAGAACTTCTTTTGAACCAGGTTAAAAATGAAACCGGCGAAGAATATATTTCAGACCTTATTCCCGATATGAAAAACCACCCGGTTGCTGTTTATCCTGAATTTGAAACAATTAAGATTAAACCGGGAAACCTGATTTTATCAGCAAACAAAAATCTGGAAAAGCTGGGAGTTGAAGTATTCCAGGGAAGCAACAACTGGGCAGTTTCCGGAAAGAAAAGTGAAACGGGAAAGCCCTTACTTGCCAATGACATGCACCTTGGGTTGTTTGCTCCCGGCATTTGGTACCAGATGCACCATCAGGCAGAAGGGGCTGTAAATGTGACCGGACTTGTGTTGCCGGGTCAGCCGTTTGTAATTTGCGGACATAACGATTCCATTGCCTGGGGAATGACAAATGTTGCAGTGGACGACCTTGATTTTTATTCTGAAACACTGAATGAAGATTCTACAAAATACCTGCTCGATGGCGAATGGAAAAACCTTCGTCTTCAGCCGGAAATTATTCAAACCAAAGAGGGTGATGAATTTACTGAAACATTAAAGTTTACACATCGTGGCCCTATTGTTAAC
>DATFJO010000539.1:0-5449 GCA_035269145.1 Tangfeifania sp.
TACATTTCCTTCCACCCGGTCCCCGATTGTTCCTGGATTATTCTGAAAAGTGGCGGCACCGGGAAAAGATTGTCTTTTATTACATGAACACCATCTGCAAAATGCAGCACTTTTGTTTGCGCACCACCTGAGCAATGAATCATGCCTGAAATTTGCTTTCTATGTTTTTCCAGAATCTTTTTTACAACCGGTGCATAAGTTCTTGTGGGTGAAAGTACCAGTTTTCCGGCGTCGATTCCGAGTTCTTCAATCTGATCGGTCAGTTTGTAATTTCCTGAATAAATTAAATCAGAAGGAACTTCCGGATCGAAACTCTCAGGATATTTAGTGGCCAGACAGTTGGCAAAAACATCGTGGCGGGCCGAAGTCAATCCATTGCTTCCCATGCCGCCGTTGTATTCTTTTTCGTAAGTTGCCTGTCCCGATGACGAAAGTCCGACAATTACATCGCCTGCCGAAATTTTGTCGGCTGAAATTACATTGCTGCGTTTCATCCGGGCAACCACTGTGGAGTCTACAATGATAGTTCGAACCAGGTCGCCCACATCTGCGGTTTCTCCACCAGTTGAATATGCCGAGATTCCCAACGACCTTAAATTTTCGAGTAGCTCTTCCGTTCCGTTAATAATGGCTGCAATTACTTCACCGGGTATGTTGTTTTTGTTTCTTCCAATGGTTGATGAAACCAGAATATTATCTGTGGCACCCACACAAAGCAAATCATCGATGTTCATAATCAGCGCATCCTGCGCAATGCCTTTCCAAACTGAAAGGTCGCCGGTTTCTTTCCAGTACATGTATGCCAGCGACGATTTTGTTCCTGCACCGTCAGCATGCATAATATTGCACCATTCCGAATCATTCCCTAAAATATCAGGAACTATTTTGCAAAAAGCTTTTGGAAACAAGCCTTTGTCCACATTCCGGATGGCATTGTGCACATCTTCTTTTGATGCTGAAACTCCGCGGGCATTGTATCTCGATTCTGTCACCATTCTTTATCAAAGTTTAACGACTGCAAAATTAACAATTTCCGGTCATTAATATAAAAAAATGGAAAGCCGCATGAAGGACTTTCCATTTTTACATTTTTTTCTGTATTATTTTATGCGTATAAGAACCGCTTAATTTTTTGAGTTGGTGTTTTCTCAAATGGCACTGGCTGAAGAACAACGCGTTGAAGCCTCGAGAATTTATTCACTTCAGCATTCACTTTATTGTGAATTTCCTGGAGAACAACATCGTATTTATCAGAGAAGTATTGCTGCGCATCGGCCTTGAATGATTTCAGGTGTTGTTCAACTTCTTCTTTATTAAGATGTACCATTGCCACAAGCTTTCCTTTCTTTTCAACCACAACCGACTCGACTACAAACCGCATTTTATTAATTACGGATTCAATTTCTTCCGGATAAATATTTTCGCCACTGGCTCCAACAATCATAGTTTTAATGCGCCCCCTGATAAAGAGAGAATTCTGTTTGTCGAATTTTCCTTTGTCTCCGGTTTTAAACCAGCCATCATCAGTAAAAACCTCATTGGTGATTTCAGGAGCTTTGTAATAACCTTTCATCACATTCTGGCCTTTCGCCTGAATTTCGCCTTCGCCGGTAGTTAAGTCAACATCTCCCAATCGCAATTGAACACCTTCCATCGCAATTCCGGTCGACCCCAGTTTTCTGTTTTTTCCAACCGCACCCGCAAGCAATGGCGATGTTTCGGTAAGACCATAACCGATGGCATAAGGAAATTTCCCTTCGTAAAGGAACTGCTCAACAGTTGCATCAAGTTTAGCCCCGCCAATTCCGAAAAACCGGAGTTTGCCGCCAAAAGTCTGGTACAATTTCCGTCCGGCTACACGGTGTAATACTTTTCGTATTGCCGGAATCGAATAAAGCTTTCGCATTGTTTTGGTTTTCTGAAACTTAGGATATATTTTTGCCCTGAAAACTTTTTCAATAATTAGTGGTACTACCAGCATAAGCGTTGGCTGCACTTTTTTGAGCGCAGGCAATAATACCGATGCAACCGGTGGTTTTCGCAGATAATGAACCGAAGAGCCGTTTCTCAACGGAAAAAGAAATCCTAAAGTTCCCTCGAATGTATGTGAAAGCGGGAGTACAGAAAGAAAGCGATCTTCCGGGCTGACATCCTGCAAAGATGTACTTTTCTCAGCCGTCCAGGTCAGATTTTTATGAGTAAGCATCACTCCTTTTGAATTACCGGTTGTTCCCGATGTATAGATAATCGTAGCCAGTTCATCCTCTTTTACATCGGCAGGCTTATCAATCTTAAAATCTTCGGAAATTGCCGGTTTAAGTTCATTTAATTTATCAGCATGAGTTCCTTTCGGGATAATTGCAAAATTATCTACCAAAATCAGGTGCTCGATCATTTTGAGGGTTTTCTCACTTAAATTCCGGTACAATAATTCAGACACAAAAAGTACTTTGGCTTCCGAATGCTCAATAATCGATTCTATTTCGTTGGCGTGAAAATCCGGCAAAATGGGAACAGTAGTTGCCCCAACCCATGAAACGGATAAATATGAAATACCCCAGTTAGGCATATTTGTGCTTAGTATGGCTACTTTATCACCATGTTCAACACCCAACTTTTTCAGCATTCCGGCAATGCTCTTAACATCTTCTCCCAGTTCCTGGTAAGTGTATTTTTTTTCTCCTGCAAAAACAAGCGAAGTTTTATCAGCAAACTGATGCACTGAATTTTGCAGCATCGAAGGTATGGTGTATTTATTTGCTTTTTTCATTTTTTTTATCCAAATATTCTAATTCTCAGTTGAAAAACGATTGTACTTAAATAAAGTTCAAACAGACAAAAATAGCAATTAACCTGACTTTTCTGCTTTTCACAACTATTTTAAAGTAATTTTAACAACTTTGATGCCTAATTTTTAGGAATATGATTGAAAATCAACAGAAACACTTGGTAAAAACGGAAAGATTTGTCAGGGATATTTTTAAAAATGATGGCTCCGGGCATGACTGGTGGCATGTTTACAGAGTAAAGAAGTATGCTCTTAAAATTGCTGAAACAGAAGGCGGAAATTTATTTTTGATTGAAATGGCGGCCCTGCTTCATGATTTGGATGACTGGAAACTAAAAAAAACCCCCGGTGATAATAAAACAAAAAAATGGCTGAATCATCTCGCAATAACAGAAAAAGCTGCCATTCAGATACTCGAAATTATTTCGCAGGTTTCTTTCAAAGGTGCCGGCATATCAACAAAGCCAACAACAATTGAGGCCAAAATTGTGCAGGATGCTGACCGGCTCGATGCCATTGGCGCCATTGGTATTGCCCGCACTTTTGCCTATGGTGGCAGCAAAGGCAGATTGATTTATGACCCCGAAATTCAGCCTGTTTTGCACAACGATTTCGAAACCTATAAAAACAATACAGCACCCACAATCAATCATTTTTACGAAAAACTACTGTTGCTGAAAAGCCGGATGAATACCAAAACAGGTAAAAAAATGGCAGAAAACCGCCATTGCTTTATAGAAAATTTTCTCAAACAGTTTTTTAACGAATGGAAAGTTAAAATTTAATGTATAAATTCACTGCCTGCCAATTTGTTTCGTAAATTTGAAAAGCCGTAATAAAAGGAAAATATACAATGAAAATTGAACACCTCGCTATCTGGACTTATAACCTCGAAGGATTGCGAAATTTTTACGTGCATTACTTCGATGCCTCTTCATCAGAAATTTACTACAATCACTCTAAAGAATTTCGTTCTTATTTTCTAAACTTCGATGGCGACTGCCGGCTGGAAATTATGGAAATGCCCAATGTTCCCAAATCAAAAAATATTCCTGACAGGAATTATACCGGGTTAACTCATTTTGCCATTCAGGTGAGCTCAAAAACTGAAGTTAACCGACTTACCGAACAAATCAGAAGCGATGGTTTTAAAATCCTCAGTGAACCACGCACTACCGGCGACGGATACTACGAAAGTGCCGTCCTCGATCCTGACGGGAACCGGGTTGAAATAATGGCCTGAGATTACCGATTCAACAATTTTGCTTTATATTTCCTAAAAACTTATGGCCATAAACTCTCTATTTCCTGAATCATTTTATACTTTTAGGCTTCAATTTAAACCTTTATAAAATGAATCTTAAAAACCTGACCGGCTTCACCCTCATCTTTTTTGCATTAATTAATTTTTTAGCATTGAACAGTTGCCAGGAAAAAAGGCCTGACGAATTGCCTAATATTTTATGGCTGACCAGTGAAGACAACAGCCCGTTTTTGGGATGTTATGGTGATGAATTTGCCACCTCACCCAACCTCGATAATCTGGCATCGGAAGGATTTCTTTACACCCACGCTTATGCCAATGCTCCCGTTTGCGCACCGGCAAGGAACACCATCATTACCGGCGTTTATGCCAACTCGGGCGGCAATCAACACATGCGGAGTTACTACCCGATTTCAGAAGTAATAAAAACTTATCCTGAATTTTTACGCGAAGCAGGCTACTATTGCACCAACAATTCAAAAACCGATTACAATACCAACAGCATCGAGCCCAATCAGATATGGGATGAAAGCAGCCGCGATGCACACTATAAAAACCGGGAACCGGGACAGCCATTTTTTGCGGTTTTTAATACAACTATTTCGCATGAAAGTTCCATTCACGATTCCATACCAAATGAACGACTGCGGCACAGCCCCGAAGAAGTTTTTATTCCGCCGCATCACCCGGCCACCCCGGCTATGAAACATGACTGGGCCCAGTATTACGATAAAGTGGAAGACATGGACACCCAAATTGGGAAATGGCTGCAGGAACTGGAAGATGCAGGTCTGGCCGACAATACCATCGTTTTTTATTATGGCGACCATGGCGGTGTGGTTGCACGCAGCAAAAGATATGTTTATGAAACCGGAACCCGCGTGCCGTTTATCGTTCGGATACCTGAAAAATACAAATACCTTTTCCCGGAAAAGGAACAAGGCTCGAAAGTGAATCGCCTGATTAGTTTTGTTGATTTAGCTCCTACTTTGCTAAGTATTGTTGGGATTGATATTCCGGACTTTCTGCAGGGAAATGCATTTTTGGGCGACCAGAAAACCGAAGACCCGGAATATGCTTTTATGTTTCGCGGAAGGTTGGACGAACGTTACGATATGAGCCGGGCCGTGCGCGACCAGAAATTCCGATACATCAGGAATTATATGCCCTACCGGATATACGGACAGCACCTGGAATATTTATGGAGGGCACCTTCCATTCGCTCGTGGGAAGCAGCTTATTTGAATGGAGAATGCAACGAAACACAAAGCAGGTTTTGGGAACCGAAACCAGTTGAAGAATTGTACGATACGGAAAACGACCCGTGGGAAGTTAATAACCTGGCCGACAACCCGGAGTACAAAGAAGTTCTTGAGAAAATGCGGCAGGCTAATAAA
>DATFJO010000540.1:0-2850 GCA_035269145.1 Tangfeifania sp.
GCGGGAAACGGGACTCCCCGATTTTCATCGGGATAAACTTCTCGTCCCTTTCTCTTCTTCGAGCGAGAAACGGGACTCGAACCCGCGACCCCGACCTTGGCAAGGTCGTGCTCTACCAACTGAGCTATTCTCGCAATTATCTATAATACCATTTTTTTTCTGCCTTTCGGCAGTCAGGTACTTACTAATCTCTTAATGAACTTCTTCCTAATTTAAGAATTCCCGCTATCTACGGACACCCTTTTTTAGAAGCGATGCAAATATATTGCTATTTTTTTGTTATCACAAAATATTGAAAAAAAAATGAAACCGCCCATGGCTGAGTTGCGATTTTGTTAGTGATTCCATTACTTTAATCCGGTCAGTTTCTTTATTTCGTTCAGCTTGTTGAGGGCTTCAATCGGCGTTAAATTATTTACATTGAGATGTGCAATTTCATCGCGGATTTGCTTAAGCACCGGATCATCCAACTGGAAAAAACTCATTTGTACCCCTTCACGTTTTCCACCGATTTCGCCCAATGGTTTCGCAAGATCTTCTTTCCCTTTTTCGCCTTCCAGCTTTTTAAGAATCTGTCCGGCCCGTTTTGTAACCGATTTGGGCATTCCGGCCATGGCCGCCACGTGAATACCAAAGCTGTGGTTGGAACCGCCTTTTACCAGTTTCCGCAGAAAAATCACTTTGTTCTCCACCTCTTTTATCGAAACATTGAAATTCTTTACGCGTGGAAACGATCCTTCCATTTCGTTCAACTCGTGGTAGTGGGTGGCAAAAAGTGTTTTAGCCTTGGCACGTGGATGTTCGTGCAAATGCTCCACAATCGACCACGCGATGGAAATACCGTCGTAAGTGGAAGTTCCGCGCCCCAATTCGTCGAAGAGGATCAGGCTGCGGTCTGACACATTATTCAGAATGCTGGCGGCTTCGTTCATTTCCACCATAAAGGTCGATTCGCCCAGCGAAATATTATCGGACGCTCCCACCCGGGTAAATACTTTGTCGACCATACCGATTTTTGCTCCCTCGGCGGGAACAAAACTTCCCATTTGGGCCAGTAAAACTATCAGTGCAGTTTGCCGCAGCAACGCCGATTTACCGGCCATATTTGGCCCTGTAATAATAATGATTTGCTGGTCTTCCTGGTCCAGTTTCACATCGTTGGCAATGTAAGATTCGCCAATGGGAAGCTGGTGTTCGATCACCGGATGACGGCCGTTTTTAATATCGATGTTCGTACTGTCATTCACTTCGGGCCTGAAATAGCTGTATGCAGACGCGCATGAGGCAAATGAAAGCAATGAATCGATTTTGGCCAGCACATTCGAATTTAACTGGATGGCAGAAATGTATTCCGACAAGGCAAAAACAAGCTCATTAAAAAGCTTTCCTTCGAGCACCTGAATTTTTTCTTCTGCACCCAGAATTTTCGATTCGTATTCCTTCAATTCTTCAGTGATATACCGCTCGGCATTAACAAGTGTTTGCTTGCGAACCCAATCATCCGGCACTTTATTTTTATGGGTATTTCTGACTTCAATATAATAACCAAATACATTATTGAAACTTATCTTCAACGATGGGATACCATATTTTTCACCTTCCCTTTTCTGAAGACTCACCAGGTAATCTTTTCCGGAATACGCAATTTCACGCAATTCATCCAGCTCCGCAGAAACACCTTTTGCAATGGTTTTGCCTTTATTTACAGCAGTTGGCGGGTCGGCCACAATTTCTTTATGAATCCGCTCACGAATTAAACTGCATGGATTGAGTTGTTCGGCAAACCGTTTCAAGGTTTTATTATCTGTTTCGGCACACACTTCCTTAACGGGAATAATAGCATTCAACGCACTTTTCACCTGCACCATTTCGCGTGGATTAATTCTTCCGACAGCCACTTTTGAAACCAGTCGTTCCAAATCGCCCATTTGCCGGAGGTGATCCTCCAGGTTCTCCTTTATTTCCGGATTTTTCAGAAAAAATTCCACCACATCGAGGCGCTCATTAATTGGGCCGATATCTTTTAACGGCAGTGCCAGCCAGCGCTTCAGCAAACGCGACCCCATCGGAGTAATGGTTTTATCGATTACCTGCAACAGTGATTTTCCTCCTTCGTGAAGCGGCGAAAACAGTTCGAGATTGCGAATTGTAAAGCGGTCGAGCCACACGTAATGCTCTTCCTCAATGCGGCTCAGTCCGGTGATGTGTTTAATGTGGTTGTGTTGCGTAATATCGAGGTAATGCAACACAGCGCCGGAGGCAATAATTGCCAGCGCCATGTTTTGAATGCCGTAACCTTTCAGCGAGGTCGTTTCAAAATGACGCGTCAGCCTGTCGGTAGCGGCATCGCCTGTGTAGACCCAGTCGTCGAGATTATAGGTATAATATTTATTGCCGAAAATCTCAGTAAACTCCTGGCTTCGGCCCCGCTGGAACAAAACCTCTTTGGGTTGAAATGAACTCAGCAGTTTATCTACATATTCGTAATTTCCTTCGGCTGTGAGGAACTCGCCCGTGGAAATGTCCATAAAGGCCACGCCGGCCATTTTTTTATCGAAATGAACCGAAGCCAGGAAATTATTTTCACGGTTTTCAAGGATATTTTCGTTGATGGAAACACCCGGAGTTACCAGCTCGGTAATGCCGCGTTTCACAATCTTTTTGGTCATTTTAGGGTCTTCCAGTTGCTCGCAAATGGCTACCCGCTGACCGGCCCGAACCAATTTGGGTAGGTATGTTTCAATCGCATGATGCGGAAAACCGGCCAGCTCCACATAGCTGGCGGCACCGTTGGCACGTCGCGTGAGGGTAATTCCAAGAATTTCGGCTGCCTTAATCGCGTCTTCACCA
>DATFJO010000541.1:0-2992 GCA_035269145.1 Tangfeifania sp.
TCAGTAGTTTGTTTTATCGGGTTTCTCTTTCCATATTTTGAACAGCGGCAGCGCCTCACTGCGCATCCGTTCCTCAAAATTAATTTTTCGGTGCTCCATGTCTTTTGCCATTTCCCCGTAAAAATTGTCGTCGTCGAAACTGATTTGTGCGGCATCTTCTTTTGTGCAGGCGTAAACCACTTTCTCAATCCGCGCCCAGTAAATGGCTCCGAGGCACATCGGGCAGGGTTCACAAGAGGTGTAGATGATGCAGTCGTTCAGCTCAAAAGTACCGAGTTTTTCACAAGCTTTTCTGATGGCAAGAATTTCGGCATGTGCTGTAGGATCGTTACTGCGGATTACGCTGTTATATCCTTCTCCAACAATTTGCCCGTCTTTTACCACCACCGCGCCAAACGGACCGCCGTGTCCTTTTTCCATTCCGCTTTCAGCCAGCTCGATGGCCCGTCTCATAAATGAATTATGTTTTTTGTTTTCCATTGTTATCTATATTTTTTCAATCTTTTAAGATAGCTTTTTCAGAAAAAGAAACAAAATGGCTTATCATTTTAAGTGCTTTGCGTACTGATTTCTATAAGTCCATACAGAGATCGCAAAATTACAAAAACGTAAAATCCGCAAAGAAAACAACAAATAAACTTAGCGCTTTTTGCGTGAAAATATTTTGTGGCCTTTGCAAGAAATTTTGCCTTCCAGGTTTAAACTTTAAACTTTTTTCGAACGAATGCCTTCGGCAGAACTTTAAACTCTGAACTTTTCGTTGTACTTTTGCACCTCAAATTTTTAGGTAGAATACTGAATCAGAAAAACATGGAAATTCCGAGCAAATATAACCCGGCCAACGTAGAAAATAAGTGGTATAAGTACTGGAACGAACAGAACTTTTTTCATTCGGAGCCAGATGAGCGCGACCCCTACACCATTGTGATTCCGCCGCCAAATGTAACCGGGGTGTTGCACATGGGGCACATGCTCAACAATACCATCCAGGACATTCTGGTGCGCCGCGCACGAATGACCGGCAAAAATGCCTGCTGGGTGCCGGGAACCGATCATGCTTCCATTGCCACCGAAGCCAAAGTGGTGAACAAACTGAAAGCAGAAGGAATTGATAAGTACGACCTTACCCGCGAGGAATTTCTGGAACACGCCTGGGAATGGACGCACAAACACGGGGGAATCATCCTGGAACAGTTGAAAAAGCTGGGTACTTCGTGCGACTGGGAACGCACGGCATTTACGATGGATGAAGCCCGCAGTGAATCAGTAATCAAAACATTTATTGATCTGTTTAACAAAGACCTTATTTACCGCGGTGTGCGCATGGTAAACTGGGACCCTGCAGCAAAAACTGCGCTTTCGGATGAAGAGGTGGTTTACAAAGAAGTAAAATCAAAATTATACTACCTAAAATATAAATTAGAGGCCCCCTCTAACTCCCCCAAAGGGGGAGAAAATTCCTTCCCCTTTGGGGAAGGTCAGGATGGGGCTCTTATTATCGCTACCACCCGGCCGGAAACCATTTTGGGCGACACCGCGGTTTGTGTCAATCCGAATGACGAACGTTTCACCCACCTGAAAGGGAAACGGGTGTTCGTGCCCCTGGTAAATAGGGCAGTTCCAATTATCGAAGACGAATACGTGGATATGGAGTTCGGAACCGGTTGTTTGAAAATTACGCCGGCACATGATATTAACGATTATGAAATCGGGCTGCGACACAACCTGCCCACCATCGATATTTTCAACGATGACGGAACACTGAGCAAAGCCGCCGAAATTTTTGTGGGTGAAGACCGTTTCGAAGTACGCAAAAAAATTGTAGCCGAACTGGAAAAAGCCGGAAATCTTGCCAAAGTTGAAGACTACACCAATAAAGTAGGTTATTCGGAGCGCACCGACGTAGCCATCGAACCCAAACTTTCGGTGCAGTGGTTCCTGAAAATGGAAGAACTGGTAAAACCCGCGCTGGAAAATGTGATGAACGACACCATTCGTTTTTACCCGGCCAAATTTAAAAATACTTACCGCCACTGGATGGGCAATATCAAGGACTGGTGCATCAGTCGCCAGTTGTGGTGGGGCCACCAAATACCAGTGTACTACCTTCCCGACGGCAACTATTTTTGTGCCGAAACTGCTGAGGAAGCGCTCGAAAAAGCAAAAGAAAAAACCGGCGATTCAAAACTGACAATCGAAGATTTGCGCCAGGATGAGGATGTGCTCGACACCTGGTTTTCAAGCTGGTTGTGGCCCATTTCAGTGTTCGATGGAGTTCGCCAACCGGACAATAAGGACATCAACTATTATTACCCGTCATCCGACCTGGTGACAGCGCCCGATATTATTTTCTTTTGGGTGGCCCGGATGATTATTGCAGGTTATGAATATAAAGATACCTACCCCTTTAAAAATGTTTATTTTACCGGAATGGTGCGCGATGCGCAGCGCCGGAAGATGTCAAAGTCGCTGGGGAATTCACCCGATCCGCTGAACCTAATTTCGAAATATGGTGCTGACGGAGTTCGCGTAGGAATGCTGCTTTGCTCGCCGGCTGGTGGCGATTTGTTATTCGACGAGAGTCTGCCGCAACAAGGATCAGGTTTTACTACCAAAATCTGGAACGCTTTCCGTCTGGTGAAAAACTGGGAAGTTTCTTCAGAAATCGATCAGCCCGAACATTCAAAACTTGCCATCGAGTGGTTTCGGAATAAAATGAGCGAAGTAGTGGAAACGCTGAACGATCAGTTTGATCAGTTTCGCATTTCGGAAGCGCTCATGACCATTTACACCACTGTGCGCGATGAATTTTCAGGCTGGCTGCTCGAAATTGTAAAGCCTGCTTACCAGCAGCCCATCGATGCAAAAACGTATGCCGAAGTTGTTGAACTGTTCGACCAGTTGCTGCGTTTGATGCATCCGTTTATGCCGTTTATTACCGAAGAAATCTGGCAACTGCTTTCAGAAAGGAAAGAGGGCGAAAGCATTATGG
>DATFJO010000542.1:0-3143 GCA_035269145.1 Tangfeifania sp.
TTTCCGGCAACTATTAGATTTTTGCCCTTAAAAGTTTTTTGAATGAAATTATTATTTGCTTCCAGTTGGCTAAAACTAAAAGCGATGGCTGATTTATCGATTAAAACACCCAGCACCCTTTCCTTGAGATGCAGTCGTGAATCAGAATTGCTTACCGGAAACAACAGGCTGCCATTAGTTTTGTAAGTTCCGTAAGGATAATGCTGGTAATTTCGGTTATAACCTGTGTTCAGCGATAATACTTTCGAGGAAGGATACATGGATTTCCAGGTTTTCCAGGATGTTTCCATTAGGTTGTGGATAATTGGCCGGGTGCCTTTTGAATTTCCGTGAACCGATTTCAGCAACAATTGTGACCAGTTGCTGTCAGTAGCACGATCGTACGGAATAATATTTGAATTGTACAACAGGCCTGATACACCAAAGGTTGTTTTTTTTCCGCCAAACGACCGGTCCCAGCCAATGCCGGTGCCCGTTAGCGGACAATAAATTACCGCTACGGAATGGTTTGGAGTGTCGTCGTTCACAATTTCGTGCAAGTCCAGTATTTTATGCGGATAGGCTTTTACAACATCACCATCGGCAAAACCGAGCACCAAATCGTTATCTTTTAAATAATCTACTTCATTAACATCAATAAACCGTGGATTGTCAATTGCAGGTATCCCATCTTTACCCGGGCCGCCATCCCGAACTTCGTTTTCAGGAATTAGCCATTGTGAATTGTTTTCTGCTGTTTCAGGTTGGTCCGGCAAAGGATTTCCTGGTTCATATTCAATCTCATTTTCACGGCAGGAAACAGTTAATAATATTATTGCTATTGATAATAAGTTTTTCATGACTTTTTTTTTAACGGATTATTAAATCATTTCCACTAAACGGAATGTTAAAAAGCAGAGCTGCTGTAAATTTATACGAAGTAGTTAGCTGTGTGCCTTCTAATTTCCGGTAAAGCGGAATGTCGCCCGAAAGCCTTAACGACCAGTTGGAAGCCAGAAAAATATTTACTCCCGGAATGGCATCTATCCACTTTCCGCCCGATGCAGGAAGAATGCTTCCGTCAATCCGGTCTTCTGTCTGGCTCCGGTACCGCACAAAAGTGAATACATCCACCGGACGGGTCAGAAACAGGCTGTAATTCAATCCCAGGTTAAACTGAAATTCATTACCAAAACGATAGGTTTGCGAGTTGTTGTAATTGTTGTTTGCACCCGAATAACGGAATGTAGTAACGCCCACCAGTCCGAGGTTCGGATTTTCAAGCAACCTGCTTTTTTGAAAATAGCTCCAGAAAATTCCATCGAGGGAACCCGATCCGGGTTGCATATCGGCAGCCAGTGTCAAACCCTGATTATTGACATGGTCGGTGCGGGCTGTGGGCAGTTTTGGACCGGCAGCTACCACCAGATCGAAATTTTTAAAGCGCTCCGGATTGAAAGGCCGGTATTTAGCGAGGAAAACCACATCGCCAATTCCCTGGACAGCCGTAAAATCTTCGCCTGCAAACGCCTGTATGGTGCGGGTCTGGCGAATAAACGGAACAACTCCTGTTACTGACCAGCGCTGATTGAGACCATAGTTTATTTCAATAATCGACGACTGAGTGGTGCGGCTGCGGGTATCGTCTTCCAGTTGTTCCGAAAAACTAACCAAATCGTTAATGGCATTGTAATCGTAAGTAACAAGTACCTGTAACGACTTGCTTTCGGCAGCGCCCAATCCCAGGCTTCCGCCCAGTGGAACTCCTCCCGAACAACAGGTTTGAGCAATTGAAACAACAGGGGCAGCCAGCAACAGCATAGCCATCGACACAATAAATCCAACCTTGCAAAATATGCTGCTTAAAACACCGGCTGTTTTTACCCCTGAAGTTTTCATTCGTTTATATTAATAATTTTTAAAGGCAACTCATAGCCTGCCCCGATTTTTCGGGGGAACTCGCAATAATCATAGGTGGTTGTGAACCGCCAGATGGCGAATCTTGCTCGTTTCATAATTACCTGTTTATTATTTGTTTCCCTATTTCTATGAATTGTTCCGGATTCCGGTATCCGGCAGTTTGTGCAATTACTTCTCCGCTGCTGTCGAGGAAAATCAATGTTGGATATCCGCGGATTTTATACTTTTTGGCCAGCTCAATTCCTTCGCCTTTTTCTCCGTCAACCATTACGTTAACAAAATTGGCATTGTAGAATTCACCCACTTCATCGTTGGGGAAAGTGCGTGCTTTCAACATTTTACACGGGCCACACCAACTTGCTGAAATATCGAGAAAAACAGGTTTTCCTTCTTCTTCAGCTTTTTTTAGCGCTTCTTCCCAGCTTCCCTCGTGAAATTGGATGCCTGTCTCCTTTTCTGTTTTTGAACCGGATTCCGGTGGCCCGGCAAATGATGTAAATGCGAGAAGTATCGTCGTGATAAAAAATGTAATTCGTTTCATAATTCCTGTATTTTTGATTTTCAATTATTCTTTTTCAAAACATATTTAATACTAATGCAAGTCAACTTCGAGATGTCATTTCGACCTTTGGGAGAAATCTGTTGAAATATGGAGAGATTTCTCCTCCTTCGTCGTCGAAATGACAATCCTGACACATCATGGCTCTATTTATTTTTTTTAGCCAAAAGATTGTCGATGCTGAATTTTCCCGGACCGCTGAAAAACAGGACTGTCAGCATGATGAAATAGTAAAGGGGAATTTCAAAACCATTGTTCCCGGCATCAAAACCGTTACCAAGGTGAACGGTAATTATGGCAACTATCATTGTGAACATTAACGGAATAGAAATCAGCCGTGTGGCGAGTCCCAGTGGTAAAAGAATTACCGCCGCCATTTCGGTGGAGGCTGCGAGGTAGGCATTCAACCCCGGGAGCGGAATCCCCAAACTTTCAAACCAGCCCGCAATTGAACCAATATCGCCCCATTTCATGGTAGCCGGTTTGTAAAAACCATAGGCCAAAACAAGCCGGATCAATAAAGGAGGTACATCTTTCAATGTTTCCAGCTTTGTAGTTGCTTTCTGATAAAATTTTAATGCTTTCATTTTTCCGTGTTTTAATTTTTAAATGTTTTGTTTGGTTAATGAGACGGGGAAAATGAAAAACCTGACAAATTTTTTTAAATTGGAATATCTACGTTGAA
>DATFJO010000543.1:0-12229 GCA_035269145.1 Tangfeifania sp.
TTCCGTTTTCGTTGAAATCGGCAAAGAAATCCACGTTGTAGGATTCTCCTGCCTCAATTCCGTGGGCGTGCACCATAAATTCTTCTTCCACCACTGCATGAACACGGTCTACTTCCATTCCGGTATTTTTGTTAACAACTGCCAGCCATAAATCCTGGCCAACATGAGGTGTCATTCCAACGAAGTTTACTGCGAGTTGCCCTTCCACATCATCATTTTCCGTAACTTCAATTTTACCCGTCATTCCAAGCGTGTAATGTGGGTCGCACCTGTAGTCATAACTTCCCGCTATATTAAATACATGGGAATATGTCCATCCGCTTCCTGTTGAATTCCCAAATGATTCCGGATTCTCGGGAAAAGTTCCCTGTGATCCGTTTACATTGTGGATTCCTTCGATATTCCTCCATTCTACTGTATCGCCTGCTGCTATTTGCAGTTCATCAGGTGTAAATACATTGTTTGATACTTCAACGATATGTTTTTCCTGGGCTGAGGAAGTGATTACTGCAATTATTAATACTGCAGCAAGCATCATCAGCTTTTTAAATCTTGCATCATTTTTTAAAGTAAAGATTGCTTTCATATTGCATTTATTTTTAATTGTCATATAATACTAAAAGGTGAAAATATCCTTTATTGTTTAAATTTTTTTTATTGAGATGAATATTATTTGCTACAGGTTTTTATTCCAAAAGGCAAATAGAGAGGGCATACACGAATAATGCTTGTTAAAATAAAGATGCCGGCAAGTGCAAGTAAAACTATTCCCAGCGTTCCGCTTATTACATCTGAAAAGTACAAAGCAATAATAACAGCCGCTGCTGTCAATCTGATAATCCTGTCAGTAATTCCCATATTCTTTCTCATAACCATTATTTTAAAATTTATTTTTCAAAATTAAAGCTTATGAGAATACAAAGGTAGTGACCAAGGTCACTGCTTCATTAATTTTATTCCATTCTGATCCTGAATCAATTTGCTTTCATATTCCAGTTTTTTAAGAACACGCGTAATAACTTCGCGTGCGGTTCCCAAATCATTGGCAATTTGCTGGTGTGATTTTTTAACGATCCCGTTTTTGGTTAATTTCGATGAGGAAATTAAATAATCATATAATCGTTTATCCATTTTATCAAACAGCACTTTATTGATCATTTCAATCAATTCATTATATCTAATATTGTATTGATTGAAAAACAGATTAATCATTTCCGGAAATTCCTTCATCCACTGAAATACTTTTTCGCCCGGAAGGAGAAGCACTTTTGAATCCTGCTCGGTAAAGGCGAATGCTTTACTCGAAGTATTGCTTAATGCAGCATTAAAAGATATGATGCATGTTTCTTTCGATTTTATATAATACAATAGCAATTCTTTATCCTCATGACGGGTAAAAACCTTGACTAAACCATGCAATACAATCGGTATTAATTTTACATACTGACCTTCGTACATTATTTCTGTGCCACCGGGAATTTCTTTAATAACCGCCGCCTGCATTATTTTTTCTTTTAATTCTTTTGAAAAAGAAAGATCTGCGAAAATTTTGTCTTCGATTTGCATAGGATAAAGATTTTGTCGAAAATTTGATTCTTCAACAAATATAATACAGATCAGTGATAAAACAGGGAATTTTGGCCGTAGCAGCTTAACTCAATCTTATCTGACACTGCAAAACGTTAATTTGAATCTAAAAAGAAAAGATTTTATCCTGTTTCCAAACAATAATAAAAATTAAATTTGTGTGAGGAATGGAATGAGTTTAATAAACAATAAAAATTCTGCATTGTTTTTCTTTACAATCATTGAATAATTTTATAGCAAACAATGGATAAATTTTCTTCTGTAGGAAACCAGGAACAGGAAGCAATTGAAGACCTTTACCAAACGTATTTGGAAGACCCTGATTCGCTCGATGAAAGCTGGCGGCACTTTTTTTCGGGATTCGAACTGGCCAAAAAACACTATCCGCAAAAACCATCCGAACCAATTTCGGGGAATATTGACAAAGAATTTGCGACACTTAACCTGATTAACGGATACCGGCAGCGTGGTCATCTGTTTACAAAAACAAATCCGGTACGAACCCGCCGGCAGTATTCACCCACACTCGATATAGAAAATTTCGGACTTGAAAAAAGCGATCTTGAACGAACATTTCAGGCCGGAAATAACATTGGTATCGGTCCGGCTAAATTAAAAGATATTTTGTCACACCTGGAGGCAACTTACTGTAAATCTATAGGTGTTGAATATGTATATATGCGTAAGCCTGAAGTAGTTGAATGGCTGCGGGGACGTATGGAGAGCTCAAAAAATTCGCAGAAGTTTACCGACGAAGACCGGAAACATATTTTTTATCACCTGAAACTGGCAGTTGGATTCGAGAATTTTATTCACAAAAAGTTTGTGGGGCAAAAACGTTTTTCGCTCGAAGGTGGCGAAACGCTTATCCCATCACTCGACGCAGTTATTGAGCGCGGTGCAGAACTGGGAATTGAAGAATTTGTGCTGGGAATGTCACACCGCGGGAGGTTAAATGTGCTGGCCAATGTTCTTGAAAAACCTTATGAAAATATATTCAAGGAATTTTACGGGAAAGAATACGAAGACGATATTCTTCAGGGAGATGTAAAATACCATCTCGGTTATGAAAGCGAAGTGGAAACCGATTCGGGCAGCAAAGTAAAACTGAAGCTGATGCCCAATCCATCGCACCTCGAAGCCGTTGGTCCGCTGGTTCAGGGAATGGTCCGTTCGCGTATCGATTCAGTTTACGGAAAAGATTTCAGCAAAGCTGCCGGAATTATTATTCACGGCGATGCCGCCATTGCTGCACAGGGAGTGGTTTACGAAACCATTCAGATGTCGCAGTTGGATGGGTATAAAACCGGTGGGACCATTCACCTTGTAATTAACAACCAGGTTGGTTTTACCACGCCTTATATCGATGCACGTTCGAGCACTTATTGCACTGATGTGGCAAAAGTTACTCGCTCACCCGTTTTTCATGTAAACGGCGACGATGTGGAATCGCTGATTTTTACGATTAAACTGGCGCTCGAATTCAGGCAAAAATTCCACAACGACGTTTTTATCGATATTCTGTGTTACCGAAAATACGGACATAACGAAGGCGATGAACCACGTTTCACACAGCCAATGCTTTACAAAGCCATTTCAAATCATCCGAATCCAAGAGATATTTATTCTGAAAAGCTGGATGAACTGGGAATAATGTCTCACGAAGAATCCCGTAGGGAAATTAAGGATTTTGATAAATTTCTGGCCAGCAAGTACGACGAATCGGAGAAAATTGAAAAGCTGAAAATCAGGAAGTTTCTGATAAACGAATACAAATCGTATGAAATGCCCAATAAGGCAATGTTCAACGAAACAGTTGATACCAGTGTAAAAAAGGATGAGTTGGTAGAAATTGCTGAAAAAATAAACAGCCTCCCCGATGATCTTGAATTTTTCAAAAAAGTGAACCGGATTCTTTCCGACCGCAAAATGATGATGCACGATGATAGTCTGGATTGGGCTATGGGAGAGTTGCTGGCTTACGGAACCCTTGTAAGCGAAGGTCATCCGGTTCGGCTTTCAGGTCAGGATTCTGAACGCGGAACTTTTGCTCATCGCCATGCATCTTTTGTAATTGAAGGCACCGACGAGAAATATTTTCCATTGAAACATGTTTCTGAAAATCAGGCGCCATTCCATATTTTCAATTCGCCGCTTTCAGAATATGCCGTAATGGGATTTGAGTACGGTTATGCATTGGCCCAACCAAGCGGCTTAACAATTTGGGAAGCCCAGTTTGGCGACTTTAATAACGAGGCCCAGGTAGTCATCGACCAGTACATTGCGTCGGCTTTTGAAAAATGGGGAATGATGAATAACCTCGTGTTGTTCCTGCCGCATGGTTACGAAGGCCAGGGACCCGAGCATTCCAGCGCGCGCATCGAACGTTACCTGGAGCAGGCTGCAAACAGCAACATGCAGATTGTTGTGCCAACCACACCAGCCAACATGTTCCACTTACTGCGCAGGCAGGTAAAATTGAAAACACGGTTGCCGCTGATTGTTTTCACGCCCAAAAGTTTGCTGCGCCATTCTCAGGTTCGTTCATCTGTTGATGAGTTTGCAACCGGGGCATTTAAAGAGGTAATCGATGATTCTTATGCCGAACCTGATTTGGTAGAAAAAGTTGTGTTTACTTCCGGACGATTGTATTACGATTTGGCAAGGCATAAAGTAGAAAAAGGAATATCGAACATTGCCATTGTGCGAATTGAACAGATTTATCCGATTCCAAATAATCAAATCGACGAAATTCTGAAAAAATACAATGCCCCGGAACTGATTTGGGCACAGGATGAACCCGAAAATATGGGTGCCTGGCCAATGATAAACCGAAAGTTAAATCATTTGGGATTCAGGCGGGTTTCACGACCGGAAAGTGCAAGTCCGGCTGCCGGCCTGATGGAAATTCACAAGCAGAGTTTGCAGGAAATTTTGAATGCGGTTTTTGAAGAAAAAAAAGTAGTCGCCTCATAAAAAAAACAAAAAATGATTGTAGAAGTAAAAGTTCCCAGTCCGGGAGAATCGATAACTGAAGTTGAAATTGGCACCTGGCTGGTGGAGAACGGAGCAGTGGTTGAAAAAGACCAGGAAATTGCCGAAGTGGAATCAGATAAAGCTACTTTAACCATTTCGGCTTCCGAAGCCGGCAAGGTTGAATTAAAAGCTGAAGAAGGTGAAACGGTAGAGGTGGGAGCGGTAGTCTGCACCATTGATACCGATGTAGTCCCGGAAGCCAAAGAGGAAGATTCCGGAGAAAAATCTACTGACGGGAAAAAAGAAGAAAAAGACGATAAAAAGGAAGAGAAAGAAAGTAAAGAGGACGCAGAGGAAAAAGATTCTAAAAAAGAAGAATCAGAGGATAAGAAAAAAGAAAAAACAAAAGATTCGAAAGATTACGACCAGGTAAAAGTTACTCCGGTAGCCAAAGAGCTGATGAAAGAGCACGATCTTTCAATAGAAGATGTTGTTAATGGGTTGAAACGACTGGGGAAAAAAGAGGTGGAAGCTTCCATGAGCGCCCCGGCAGAATCAAAACAACCGGCTGCAAAATCCAAAGAAGCTTCACGTGAAGTTGAACGCAACCGAATGTCTTCGCTCCGTCGGAAGCTAAGCGCAAGGTTGGTTTCGGTTAAAAATGAAACCGCTATGCTTACTACTTTCAACGAGGTGGATATGAAACCAGTGATGGATTTGCGTAAAAAATACCAGAACCAGTTTGTAGAAAGACATGGATTTAAGGTTGGTTTTATGTCGTTTTTTACCAAGGCGGCGGCATTGGCCATGGATTTTCACCCAATGGTAAATTCACAGATGGATGGCGATGAAATTGTTTCTCCGCAATTTGTGGATGTCGGTATCGCGGTTTCCACACCTAAAGGTTTGATGGTGCCGATTGTGCGAAATGCCGAAAGTAAATCGATTCCGCAAATTGAAAAAGAGATTAAAGATCTGGCTGGAAAAGCCCGTAACAAAAAAATATCGGTGGAAGAATTGACTGGCGGAACATTTACCATTACCAACGGCGGCGTTTTTGGTTCGCTGCTCTCAACGCCCATTATCAATCCGCCGCAATCTGCCATTCTCGGAATGCACAACATTCAGGAACGCCCGGTAGCCATCGATGGTCAGGTCGTTGTTCGTCCGATGATGTACATCGCACTTTCGTATGATCACCGCATCATCGACGGAAAAGATTCAGTCGGCTTTCTGGTGAAAATTAAGGAATTTCTGGAACATCCGGAGCAACTTTTTACCGGTGGAAAAGATGCCGGCAAATTATTGCTGGAAATTTAGGAGCATAAAAAAAGAACCGTTCTTATATTATAGAGCGGTTCTTTTTTTTTAATAAATTTCCTGGAAAACACGCACATAATCCACTTCCATTTTCTGCGGAAAGATGGAATTGTCGATTCCCTGGGCACCACCCCAATTGCCGCCAACCGCAATGTTCAGAATAAAAAACTGCGGTTTGTCAAACGGCCAGTTTTCGTCATTTTTGTTTGATGGAGCATAAGTAAATCTGATATTATTCGGGTCGTCGATGTAAAACCGGATGAATTCTTCAGTCCAGATTATGCCGTAATTATGAAACTCCTCCTCGGCTGTTGGCAGCGAAGTGGAATTTCCTTTTCCATCTGCTCCGTAGCCTGCAGGTGTATGAACGGTTGAATGGACCGTATTGGGCTGGTAACCCACGTATTCCATGATATCTATTTCGCCACAGGCCGGCCAGCTTACTTCAGTAATGTTACTGCCCAGCATCCAGATAGCCGGCCAGATGCCGGTTCCGGAAGGCAGTTTTGCCCTGATTTCCATCCTTCCGTATAGGAAATCATGTTTATCCAGCGTTACCATTCGCGATGAGGTGTACGAACCCGGGGTTTTGCTTTCGTTTACTTTTCTTGCCGTAATAACCAGTTTTTCGTCTGCAATTTCAGCATTGCCGCCATCGGTATAATCCTGCAGCTCATTGTTTCCCCAGCCGGTAGCGCCTGTTTCAAATGTCCAGTTATCGGTATTTACTTCAGAAGCATCAAATTCATCAGACCAAACAAGGTCCATGTTCGAAAGATAATCCGGGTCATCTTCTGCAATTGTAATATTTTGGCTGCCCGTAAAAGTTACATTTTCCATGGTAATCTGCAGTTCCACTTTGTAAGTTCCTTTAAACGGAAGATAGGCTACTGTTTCGTCGGTGTTTTCAATGGTTTTGTAACGGAACTGCCACCTGATCGAATCGTAACCTCCAGTGGTGGTATTTGTTAGATGATACAGGTTTTGATTTTCAGCGTCGGGTTCAGCAGTAAAAGAAACCTCGACCACATCGTTTTCAATCGAAACCGTTTTCCTGATTTTGTTGTTTTCACCCACATCGTTATAAATATTCAAGTCAACATTGTATTCTCCTGATTTCGGATAAAACACTTCATGTGATTTGTTTTTATCTTGAGTGGTTATTTTCTCGCCATTTCCAAAATTCCAGATCAGCGAATTGTAATTTCCTTCGGAAGTATTGGTGAAAACCACGCGATTTTCATCGATGAATTCATATTCAAAATCGGCTTTAAAAGCTTCATCATCTTCTTTCTGACAACTTCCGAACGACCATAAGATGAACATTAAGGAAAGCGTTCTTTTTATGAACGACAAATTTAAAATTGTTAAATGCATGAATTTAAATTTTGACTATCATTTTTCCAATGTTTTCACCTTCAAACAAACCGATGAAAGCATCGGGAATATTTTCAAATCCTTCAACTATTGTTTCTTTAAGTTTGAGTTTTCCCTCGTTGTACCATTGGGTGAGCTGTTGCAATGCATCCGGAAATTTTGATGCAAAATCGTGAACGATGAATCCCTGCATCAGCGCACGGTTAATCAATAAAACCGACTGCATCCGCGGGCCGGTTGTCATCCGGGTTTCGTTGTATTGTGAGATGGCGCCGCAAATTGGCACACGCGCAAACTGGTTGATGTTCATCATTACACCATCGGAAATTTCACCGCCCACATTGTCGAAATAAACATCTACTCCATTAGGGCAGGAATTTGTAATGGCTTTGCGCATGTTTTTGGTGGTTTTGTAATTGATGGCTTCATCAAATCCAAATTCGGTTTTCAGGATTTCTGTTTTTGTATCGCTTCCGGCAATGCCAACTACCCTGCAACCAACATTTTTACCAATTTGCCCAACTACGCTGCCTACAGCGCCTGCTGCTCCTGAGACTACCAGTGTTTCGCCTTTTCGGGGCTGCCCTATTTCCATTAGTCCCAGGTAGGCTGTCAGGCCCGGCATTCCGAGCATTCCGAGATATGCAGAAAGCGGTGCGGCATCCGGATCAACTTTTGTCAGGCTTTCTCCGTTGCTGGTTTGGTATTCCGACCAGTCAAGCAATCCGCTGACAAAATCACCTTCTTTGAAATCTGCATTTTTACTTTCAACTACTTCAGCAATAATTCCTGAATGGATGGGTTCTCCAAGGATAAAACCTGATGTGTAAGATTTTCGGTCGCTCATTCTTCCGCGCAAATAAGGGTCTACCGAAACATATTTTGTTTTTAAAAGTACTTCACCTTCTTTTATTTCTGAAACCGAATTTTTTTCAATTCTGAAACAATCTTCGGTTGGTTTTCCTTCCGGACGTTTTTCAAAAAATATTGTTCTGTTTTTCATAGCAAAAAATTAATATAAGCGAAATGTTTACTGGTTTTAACAGGTAGCTGTTTCTAAAGTTTCAGTATAGCTCAATTCAGTTGGAACGGGTTTCGTGAAAAATAGTTTTAATGAAATTTAAACGGCTTTTTAGGTTTCGTATTATTTTAGATGCCGGATGTTTATGCTGTACCCAATAATAAAAACAGTAGTGAAAATTGCATTGGTGGTTGAAAAAGCGCTCCAGTCAATAAAAATAACAGGTAGAAACATAATTATTAATTGCGCAATAATATAAAGGAACAAGCCATCGCGGTGCAATTTCCACATGCGGATGGCGCCTGTAAGTGAGAGTGCGTATAATGCCATCAAAGCAGTAAAATACAAAGGCGATAATCCTTCAGCCGAATGCATGGAAGAATATTCAACAATGATTTCTTTGGTTTGATCAAAAAAAAGCGACGCGGCAAAGTAACCCAAAAAGGCAACTCCACTCCCGATAAATGTTAAAATACAAAGCGCACTTAGCAACGCCGGCCTGTTTTTGGCTTTATTCATTGTCCGTATTTTTTAATCGCTGCAATTTAACCTGAACTATTCATAAATTTTCAAAAATATGAATAAAGTTTGGGTTAATCCCGACTTAGATGAAGTGAAACTTTTGAAATAAAGTTTCTACGTAATCTTAGTCGTCTTTCCGGGTTAGTTTTTGTTGTGCAGATTTCAATTTTAATTGTTTAAAAATATTGCCTTTTTGGTGACTTTATCAACAAAGGTCTCTTTCAAAATGTATTACCTTTGGGGTTTGAAATTTAAAGTTTACACGGAATGAAACGAGATACGCAGGTTTTTGATATCATACAAAAAGAACGTGAACGCCAATTGGGCGGAATTGAACTGATTGCATCCGAAAATTTTGTGAGCGACCAGGTGCTGGAGGCTATGGGTTCGGTAATGACCAATAAATATGCTGAAGGTTATCCTGGAAAACGCTATTACGGCGGTTGCCAGTTTGTTGACCAAACCGAACAACTGGCCATCGACCGTATTAAAGAATTGTACGGAGCTGAATGGGCCAATGTTCAGCCACACTCGGGGGCACAGGCCAATCAGGCGGTTTTAAGTGTGATTCTGAAACCGGGCGATACTTTTATGGGACTTGATTTATCTCACGGCGGTCACCTTTCGCATGGTTCGCCTGTAAACTCTTCAGGAATTCTCTACAATCCGGTGGCTTATAAAGTAAAAGAAGACAGCGGCCTGATCGACTACGACGAGATGGAAGCGCTGGCAAAAGAGCACAAACCAAAATTGATTATCGGCGGTGCTTCGGCTTACAGCCGCGAGTGGGACTACAAACGCATGCGCGAAATTGCCGACAGCGTGGATGCACTTTTTATGGTCGATATGGCACATCCGGCCGGGTTGATCGCTGCGGAATTGCTCGATAATCCTGTGAAATATGCGCATGTGGTGACTTCCACTACCCACAAAACATTGCGCGGACCACGCGGCGGAATTATCCTGATTGGAAAAGATTTCGATAATCCATGGGGAATTACTACCCGGAAAGGAATTGTGCGAAAAATGTCTTCGCTGCTCGATTCAGCAGTTTTTCCGGGACAGCAGGGCGGGCCACTCGAGCATGTAATTGCATCGAAAGCAGTGGCCTTTGGCGAAGCGCTCGATCCTTCGTTTAAAGAATACCAGGCGCAGGTACAAAAGAATGCGCAGGTAATGGCACAGGCTTTTATTGATTTGGGTTACAAGGTAATTTCAGGCGGAACCGAAAACCATTCGATGCTGATTGATTTACGTACAAAATATCCGGGTATTACCGGCAAACAGGTTGAAAACACCCTGGTTCATGCTGAAATCACGATCAATAAAAACATGGTGCCTTTCGACAGCCGCTCTCCTTTCCAGACTTCAGGTCTGCGTTTGGGAACTCCGGCTATTACAACCCGCGGTGTAAAAGAAGAATTGATGCCGGTGATAGTTCAGCTCATCGACGATGTGATTGGAAACATCGAGGATGAAAAAATGCTGAAAGCTGTGGGCGAAAAAGTGAACCAGATGATGAAAGATTATCCGTTATTTGCCTATTAATTTCCGGTATGGAATGGTACATGGTTCTTGCGCTGATTGGTACCGGGCTGGCAGCCGGATTTATTAACACCACTGCCGGTGGCGGTTCTATGCTTACGTTGCCTCTCCTGATGTTTCTCGGACTCCCGGCAAATGTGGCTAACGGAACCAATCGCGTGGCAATATTGCTGCAAAATGTGATTGGAGTTCGTACCTTTCATCAAAAAAAAATTCTGAATTATTCAACCGATTACCGGCTGGCAATTCCTGCCGTTGTTGGGGCCATTATCGGGGCTTTATTTGCAGTGGAAATAAATGCAGCGCTGCTGAAAAATATTATCGCCGGGTTAATGATCCTGATGTTGGTAATTGTGGTAATAAAGCCTGAAGTGTGGATAAAAGAACACGCAGGAGCAATTGATCCCAAACCTACAAAATGGCAATATGTTATTTTCTTTTTTATCGGTCTTTATGGCGGTTTTATTCAAATGGGAGTCGGTTTTTTTCTGCTCGCCGGGCTGGTGCTTGGGGGTGGATACAACCTGGTGAAAGCAAATGCTGTCAAGGTTTTTATCGTTCTGATTTACACAATTTTCTCACTGGGAATTTTTATGTTTCACGGCCAGGTAAATTGGACAGCCGGATTAATCCTTGCCGCCGGTAATATGGCCGGAGCATGGCTGGGAGTTCATTTTTCGGTTAAAGGCGGTGCAAAATATGTACGGTACGTTTTAATACTGGCGCTTTTAATTGTTATTTTGAATTTGTTTGGGGTGTTCGGGTGACGCAAATTTTATTCGCGTATTTTTGATTCAGCGAATTTGAAACTATCATACTCGTTAACAATTGATACATGAACCAGCAAAACAAAATATCGGTCACTGTTATCACCGGCTTCCTCGGAGCAGGCAAAACTACCTTTATCAATCAGCTTTTAAAAAATTACCCTGAGAAACAGTTTGCACTGGTTGAAAATGAATTTGGCGATGTTTCCATTGATACACAACTGATAAAAGGAGTAGATGCCAGCCAGCTTTTTGAACTGAGAAACGGATGCATTTGCTGCACCATTACCAACGAATACGAAGGAATTCTGGCTGAACTGGCCGAACGTTTTCCGCATGTGGAACACCTGTTGATAGAAACTACTGGAATTGCGGATCCTGCTTCGGTTATTCGACCGTTTTTCAGGGATGAAAACCTGAAAAACTTGTACCGGTTCGAACGCTGTGTGTGCCTTGTGGATGCGGTGAATTTTGAAAATCAACCTGATAAGGAAATCGCTTTGAAACAACTTGTGATTGCAGATGAAGCAATTATTTCAAAAACTGAGCAATTTTCTGAAAATGAGAAAAATGCTTTCCGGAAAATTATAGAGGAAATTAATCCGCTCAGTCATATTTATTTAGCTGAATTTGGGAAAGTAAGCGATTTTAATTTGCTGTCCGCCAAAAGAAAAAATGAATGGCCTGAGGTTTCTGATTCGAGCCATTTTCATTCTGAAATTAAAACCGAAACTCTAAGGTTTTCTCAGCCGCTTCAAAAAGAGGATTTTTTGCGGAAACTGGAATACAACTTAGATGTTTACAAAAATGAAATTTACCGCGCAAAAGGAATTCTGAATTTTGAAAATGAATTGTACGAAATGGTATTACAGGGAGTGGGCGGGAGTTTTGAATTGTTTGAAGGAGAAAATCTGAATTCAGGGCAGGAAAGTGTTCTGGTGTTGATTGGCCGCTTAGAAAATGTTCAATACGAATTGTTTTACTGAATTATTACCCAAGCACAACCAACCAAAACGGAATAAGAATCATTGAAAGCAAAGTTCCCAAAACCACGATTCGTGCTACCAGTGTTGTTTTTAATTTGTATTGAATCGAAAGCGCGTAAGGAGTTAAA
>DATFJO010000544.1:0-2143 GCA_035269145.1 Tangfeifania sp.
CATAAAACGGTCGAATTCCATTTTATTGGTGCGGATAAATTTCATCCGTCCCCAGCGGGTACTTTCAAACAGGTATTCTTCGAGCGATATAATCGGATAACTTTCTCCTTTGATGTCCAAAATTTTATTCCCTGACAAAAAGTAATCGGGGACCAGTTTCCCCCGTACGGGAATCATTTCGTTGAGGCTTCTTTCTCCCAAATCGGCAACCACAACCGGCAGTTCTTCGCCACCCATATTCAGCACCGGCCGAGTTGACCGGCGTTCGTATTCAAAAGGGTTGGTTTGCGCAAAAAGTGTAGCCGTAATCGGTTCGTGATCGCGAAAAGATTTAAAATGATCGACCAGTTTCTGCGCCACCGGAATTTCTTTTACCGGATCTTCGGTCAGCGAAACGCGAATGGTATCCCCGATTCCGTCGGCCAGTAAAGCGCCAATTCCCACCGCCGATTTAATGCGGCCGTCTTCGCCTTCACCGGCTTCGGTAACACCGAGGTGAACCGGATATTTCATGTCCTCGAGCCGCATTTTGTAGTTCAGCAAACGCACGGTGTAAACCATCATCCGCGTGTTGCTCGATTTGATGGAAACCACCACATCGTTAAAATTGGCTTTCCGGCAAATGCGTAAATATTCCAGCACCGATTCTGCCATTCCGGAAGGTGTATCACCGTAGCGGCTCATTACACGATCGGACAACGATCCGTGATTGGCACCAACACGAAGTGCGGTATTTGTTTTTTTCAGGTGATTCAAAAACGGAATAAACTTTTCTTCAATTTTTTGAAGTTCAATCTTATATTCTTCGTCGCTGTAAATTTTGCGGCTGAACTGTGCGCGTTTGTCGTAAAAATTTCCGGGGTTAATGCGAACTTTTGCAACATATTTGGCAGCCACTTCAGCCAGTTTCGGATTAAAATGAATGTCTGCAATCAGTGGAGTTGTAAATCCCCGCTCCTCCATTCCCTTTGCAATATTTTTCAGATTCTCAGCATCGCTCATTCCTTTTACCGTTACACGGATAAACTCGGCACCGGCAAGAATCATACGTTTCATCTGATCGAGGGTAGCCTCCGTATCTTTCGAGCTGGTATCGGTCATGGTTTGAATACGGATTGGATTGGTTCCTCCCACGCCAACCCCACCGATATTGACTTCCCAGGTTTCCTGCCTTTCGTATTTGGTTAAATCCTGAACATAGTTGAAATGACGATCCTTCATGTAGCAATCTGTTTAGCTGAACTGCAAATTTACGTTAATGGTTCCAATTTAAAAAGATTCAATTATTTTTGTTACCATATAAAATTCTATGGCAATAGTAATCAGCAACATTACAAAAAAATTTGGAAAACAGAAAGCGCTCGACAAGGTGAATTTTTCTGTTGAAAAAGGAGAATTACTTGGCTTTTTGGGGCCAAATGGCGCCGGAAAATCAACATTAATGAAAATTATCACCGGATTTTTGCCGGCAGATTCCGGAGAAGTTCAAATCGACAACCAAAAAGTTACAACAGACAATATTGAAATTCGGAAAAATATAGGTTACCTGCCCGAAAACAATCCGCTGTACACCGACCTTTTTGTAAAAGAATACCTCGAACTGACAGCAGGATTTTACAAGCTAAAAAACAAAAAGCAGCAGGTAGCCGAAATGGTTGAACTTACCGGGCTTGGCGACGAGCAGCACAAAAAAATAGGTGCGCTTTCAAAAGGTTACCGGCAACGTGTGGGACTGGCACAGGCACTGATTCACGACCCGGGAATATTGATTCTGGATGAAGCTACAACCGGACTCGACCCGAATCAACTGGAGGAAATCCGGGGACTTATTCGCACAATCAGCCTGGAGAAAACGGTGATTCTTTCGTCGCACATTATGCAGGAAGTGGAAGCAGTTTGCAACCGGGTGCTGATTATCAACAAAGGAAGAATTGTGGCCGACGGTGGAATTTCTGAAATAAAAGCAGGCAAACTACAGAACAGCCAGCAGGTGGTTGCCGGTTTTGCAGAGCCGGTTTCTTCCAATCAACTACTTTCTGTAAAAGAGATTAAAAGCGCTACTCAGGATGGCAATATCTGGCTAATTGAATCGGATGGCAGCACCGACATCCGGCCACTGATTTTTCGGTTTGCCGTTGAAAAG
>DATFJO010000545.1:0-3514 GCA_035269145.1 Tangfeifania sp.
GTTTCATTCCGGAAGCCAACCGAATTGACCGCACAGATGGAGAACCGATGTATGATTACATGCGCTCGGGAAAAATAAATTTACAACCAATTATTGAAGCTGCCGAAACTGCCACGCTGGATAATGCTGAAAATATTGAACCACTTATTGCTTATTTAAAAAGTGAGGAGCCGGCAATACGATACTGGGGAGCAACAGGGCTTTTGATTCTGAAAGAAAAAGCACAGCCTGCTGTTTCTGAACTTACAAAAGCACTGAACGATGAATCGGCAGATGTTGTAATTGTGGCAGCCGAAGCATTATACAATCTGGGTGAAAAGGAAATGGCAAAACAAGCACTGCTCAAAGTATTGGAAAACCCCAATTCTTTTGCCCGTTGCCATGCTTTAAATACCATTGATTGCATTGACGAAGAAAGCGAGGAAATTGTTGCCGGTGTAGTAGACATGGTAAAAGCCTCACCCAACATGGATCGCAGCCGTTACGATTTGAGAGCTGCAAAATGGCTGGTTGAAAAATGGGAAATCGATCCGGAAGAGTATAACCTGGAGTTTCCCTGGTAGTTAAATTACCAATCATCGTAAACGGTAAAAACAACACGTGTTTCGTAAGTGGAAGCTCCCATGGTTAATGAAAATCCGCTTAAATTGAAAGTTACCGGGATGTAGGCCACTTCACCCATTCCCCTGAAAAAATAAGTGGATGTATTGGTAACAAACTGATAATTATCGCCATCGTGAACATTTGGATTGCCCGGGTTCCCTATTCTTTGGCCTCGGCCGGTACGCCGGGCCTCTAATTTTAAGTCGTTGTTCCAGGTTAAATCCGATTTATACACCTTAATGTTCCATTTGGTGTTGGGGTTCTTTTTTCGGTTAAGGTTGTCATCAGTATAAAGAACCGAAATAAAAAATGAAGTTTCGTTTTCGATGTTTGCGGGAAAGTCTTCACCTGCTTCGCCAACCGAAAAGTTTGAATTGCCGAATGTGGCATTTCCTTCCAGTTCAATTTTTAATTGCTGCCCTGTTGCAGCAATTGCGAATACAATTGAAAATATGAATAGCAATAACTTTTTCATTCGTAAATAGTTTAATTGTCGCTTAGCGTATATAAAATAGTAAACGAAGATTCACTGGCAGCCGAAATTTTTGAATAATCTGAAACTTCTATGGAAAAAGTGAGCGGGTGACCGTTGTTTACTCCATCGCCGGTAAAACAATTCCCAACGTTTGTAATAATTGTTTTTGGCTGGTTGGAAAGTGAGACTTTTCCTGCAGGTTGCCCAAATTGACCGCCGCCCATGCCCTCGTGACTTAACGCTTCCACATTTAGTGAGACTCCGTCAGGCAAACCGCCACCAGCGATTTCAGCCACAATCGTTCGCGTATTTTGCGGATTAACCAGGGCCGATGAATAATTGAGCCAAAGTGTTTGATTCGTTATTCGTTTTATTTGTGGCGAAGCGCCTGATTCGGTAGCTGGCAAAACAGTAAAATGAATGCTGTTGTTCGCATCGGGCTCAATGTCGACCAAAGCTACAGGCGGCAAAGAAAAACTCACATTCAGTTCACCTTCTTCCCACTGAGCAAACGCATTATTCATGTAAAGAAAAAAGGCCCCCAAAAACAATAAAATGTATTTTATAGCTGGCTTCATAATTGTATAATTACCTTTTGTTTATATCGATTACCTGACCGTCTTTAATTGCAACAACAAATGCTCCCCTAAATTTCGGTTCCAGTCTTTTTCGCTCTTCAACTGCTTTTTCCAGCGAATCAAACCGACCAATAAAATATTTGTAAAAGTTATCTTTTTGTTTTTCAAAATCAAACGTTTCTCCCTTAAAAAATGAAGACTCAGGATTCAACTTTTTGGTAAAAGCGCCCACCTGGACCGTGTAAATAATACCTTCATCCAGTTTATCAGTCTTTTCATTTTCCGTAGATTTCAGTTTCATTGGCTGAAGCTCTCCATTGCCAGAACTGGACAGCGAAATATTTTGCGACTTAAAAATAATAGTTCGCTTTTTACGCTTCACATCAATTTGCAGATCAACATTTTCTCCGGGGTGTAAATCAAACCGATACAACTTCTTTTCAATTTCGAATCCTTCGGGAATTGAATTTTCATAAACTCTGAATGTCCAGGCGCCGGGAATTACCAGTGGAAATGAAAAACGACCATTTTCATTGGAAGTTATTCTGAAATTGTCGAAATCACTTTT
Organism: Tangfeifania sp.; assembly: GCA_035269145.1. Taxonomy (GTDB): domain Bacteria; phylum Bacteroidota; class Bacteroidia; order Bacteroidales; family Prolixibacteraceae; genus Tangfeifania. The sequence continues at coordinate 2,225 of DATFJO010000545.1, forward strand.
CAATTCAACAATGATATTGCCGGTGTTGATATTGCTGCTATTTAACTCAGAACCATCACTTTCTGTCAAATTAAACTGACCGGTAAGTTTTGCGCCTTCAGTAATTCGAAAATTCAGAGTAGTTTCACGGTCCTCAATTACATCAACCAGAACCGGCATTGGAATGCTGGGGATTTCATCAATTTCAAACCCCGACCGTTCAACAGAAAGTAAATGCTGCCCGGGCGGAATTGTCTTAAAAACATACTCGCCGTTATTATTTGTAATGGTTGATTTATTGTAAAGATGAAGCACAACTCCCTCAACAGGTTCGCCTTCCGTATTCGTTATCCGGCCTTTCACATCACCGGCTTTTATTACCTGTTTTACAGGCACGCCAAGTTTGTAGGCATAAGTTGCCGAAAGAAAAAACTCAGGGTTCTCGGTTTCTCTTCTGAATAATGTGTAGTAACTCCGGAACGACAATTCATGATTTCGTAAAAAATTGTAATTCAGGTTTAACTGCATCAAATTACGGTTTCGGTAGTAATCTTCAATATCATAGGCATTCTGTAGGTGGAAATTGGCTTTAAAATTCTTAAAAGGCTGACTGCTTACGGACAATCCGGCTGTTACATTTCGCTGTTCGCCGGAAACAAAACTGTTGACATTGGAGTAACTTCCAAAAATCCGGATGGCATTATTTGAGTTAAAACGGTAACCCAAATTAGCCGTTCCCCGGTAGGTATCCTGAGTTTTATCCAATAAAAAATTTGTTGTTTGTCCGTATTCACCCAGAAGTGAATATTCAAACCGGTTCAGTTTCTGGCGGAATTGTGAGTTTACCGATCGGGTTTTGTAGTGGAATTTATCCAAAGCCAGCCTGTCTTTTCGTTCATATTCGCGTAAATAAATTTTGAGATATGTTCGTGAAGCAATGTTGTAATTTAAATATGTTTGCAACGACTTTGAGTAAGGCGCTGTAACAAAAAATGTATCCAACTGGGCGTTGGTAAAATCCTGACGCGCATAAACCCCCACATTAATTTTTGGAGTTAGCTGTGCGGATAACGATCCGGAATAAAATGTGGAATTGGAATAATATCCCGGATAATTTTTACCGGCATAAAAATAGTTTCCGGCTGCCCTGAATATCCAAAATTGCGTATTCAGGTTTCCTCTGAACGCATTATCTGCAATCTCACCAAAAAATCCACGGGAGGCTTCCACTTCTAAAGTCGTTCTCTTCCAGGGCTGAAATGAAGTATTTAAACTTATCAGGGAAACTTCATCTTCAATTCCTTCGTTTTT
>DATFJO010000546.1:0-2431 GCA_035269145.1 Tangfeifania sp.
GTGAATGGTCCGGTACCGACTAAATCATCCACCAGGTTGGCTTCAATCAGTGCCGTTTCAAGAATTGTGTGCTCTTCGCTGTTGACAATAACATCTACCACATTGGTAGATTTTACCGTCAAACTCTGCATTGCGAGAGCAAAAACGATAAGAAAAGTAAGTCTAAAATGTTTCATAGCATTAAAATTTTTGTTTAACTTGAAAAATAAAACACTAAACATTAAAAATTGTTTTATAATTTATAAAAATAGTTAGACAAAAAATTATTCATGATTACGCAAAACCTTATTGCATAAGGAATCTGACGAAAAAAAAAATTTAAAATCCCAGAGAAAATTGGTACTTAGAGAATTAAAATGAATGGGTAAAAATCAACAATTATTGTTTGGTTTTAAAATACCGGCGGAGGAGTACTTTTTTCAAATCGCGAACAATTACCTGATGAGCAATGATTTCGATGTGTGAATAATGAGGCAATTCCTGCTCGGCCCGGTAAATTTCCCGGTCGGTAATATCTACCTGGTATAACACTGAAAGCAGTTTATCGTAGTTATTTTGTATCAATTCTGAAATTTGTCCGGTAAGCTGACCGTGTAACTCATCGTATGCATTTTGCACATCGCCCGAGAACGTGATTTCAACACCAAACATCCCGAAATCTTTCATAATCTGACTCGCCGTTTCGCGCACAATCTCATCACGGTTTAAAAACTGGCTGACGTTATCGTTTCTTATTTGTGGAAGTTCCATACATATTCTGTTATCAGACGATGAATGTACAATAAAACATCGGGATCAGAAAAACTACATAATTATTTTGAATAAATACAGATTCGACGCAACAGGCCAAACCAAATTCAGGAAGAATTTATTACATTAGCGAAATTGAAAACTTAAACCAATTTACCATGAAAAGCATTTTTGCGACACTTATTCTGAGCCTGACAATAATGAATTTAACCGCCCAGATGGCTCCTGCGCCCGAAGAATTCAGCAATCCCACCATCAGTGTTGGAGTGGTAGTTTCCGATCTTGATGAAGCTGTTGATTTTTATACCAACGTAATCGGAATGACTCAAACCGGCGCGTTCAGCGTTGAAGGTGAAAAAGCCAAAGAACTGGGATTGTCCGACGGTCGCCGGTTAGATGTAAAAATATTAAAACTGGAAAACAGCGAACAATCCAACGAATGGAAACTGATGAGTTTTGGCAAAGAAGCCAGTCACCCAAAACAAAAATACATTCACGACGATAACGGGATGCAGTATATTACCATTTTTGTTAAAGACATCGCTCCTTTCATAAAAAGAATCAAAAAGAAAAATATTAAAATCCTGAGCGGTGAACCTTCGGTTTTAGAAGGCGGCAGAAAATTTATTTTGGTGCAGGATCCCGACGGAACATTCATCGAATTGATTGGTTTAAAATAAACGCAATTCTAAATTGACAATCACCTATAACATTAAGTAACTGGTCTGCAAAACCTTGTATCCAACATTAATTATAATTGAAAAATCATGTTTTTTAATGTGTGCAAATAGTGTTATTTTCGAATAAATTATAAATTTGTTCGAAATCTTTCAGAAAAAATATGAGCAGAAATAATTCAAAAAAATCAGAATACCGGGCATTAACTTTCGGAGAAGAGATATTTAACAGCATCACACACGGAATTGGCGCTTTACTAAGCATTGCAGCCCTGGTTATTTTAACCGTTTTTGCGGTAAAAAAAGGGAATGCCTGGCATGTGGTAAGTTTCACAATTTTTGGCACATCGCTGTTTCTGCTGTATCTTTCTTCAACATTGTACCACATTTTCAAAAATGAAAAAATCAAAAACCTTTTTGCACGGTTCGATCACGCTGCCATTTTTCTGCTCATTGCCGGAACTTACACGCCTTTTGTTCTGACTGCGCTTCGCGGTCCGCTGGGCTGGTCGCTTTTCGGAATCATCTGGGGGCTGGCCATTGCCGGAATAATCATCCGCTCCATTTACCTCACCCGTTTCCGAAAACTGATGGTTGGAATTTATGTGGGAATGGGCTGGATGTTTTTAATCGCCATTGTCCCAATGATCAGAAACCTGCCGGTCGCAAGCCTGGTTTTTCTCTTAATCGGCGGCGCTTGTTACTCTATCGGGGTTATTTTTTACGTATGGCGAAACCTGAAATACGGGCATGGAATCTGGCACCTGTTTGTTTTGGCCGGCAGCATCACCCACTTTTTCTCGGTTCTCTACAGTTTAAACTGATTTTCAGAGGCATAAAAAAGAACCGGGAATCTCGTGTGGCATAATTCTTTTTCTGAACCTTCATTTATTTCGATTTAATTCCTGTGATTTCAGCCGTCTGCCAAAAAGTTATTCCTGCAAATTGTTTTAGTTTCATTTTATTATTTCATTTTTGTATTCCGTTAAAATAAAAGTAAAATG
>DATFJO010000547.1:0-4165 GCA_035269145.1 Tangfeifania sp.
AATAAAGAAAGTAAAGTAAATTTTTTCATAATCATGAATTTTATTAGAAGTTTTTAATCTTTGTACCAAATTAACAAATTAAGTTGACCTGTCAAAAGACAGGTAAGCTGTAAATGCGGAAATTAACCACATTTGTAACAAATTTAAATATTTCTTTAGAATAATATATAATAAAACAAATTTTGTTTGCTATTGTTGACATAGAAACCACCGGAAACAGTTATAAATACGGACAAATAACTGAAATTGCCGTATTTCAGCACAATGGAATTGAAACAACTGGTTCATTTCATACGCTTATTAAACCTGATATGGACATTCCCTATTTCATTACCCGCCTCACAGGTATATCAAATGAAACAGTTCAAAATGCACCAAAGTTTTATGAGGTGGCCAAACAAATTGTGGAATTTACCGCAGGACGGACATTTGTTGCCCATAATGTCCATTTCGATTACCGGTTTTTGCGTGAAGAATATAAACGGCTGGAATATGATTTTTTTAGAAAAACATTATGCACAGTCCAGCTTTCCAGAAAATTACTGCCCGGGCACCCCTCCTACTCGCTTGGAAAAATATGCAGCGATTTAAACATTGAAATTCAGGGCAGGCACCGCGCCGACGGCGATGCGCTGGCTACCGTAAAACTTTTTGAAATATTGCTCCAAAAAAATGAAACCCTAAATACCCAGAAGGCACAAAATAGTTTAAAGCTATTTTGAATTTTCTTCCGGCTGATCGTTTTCTGTTCCGTTTTCCTCTTCCTCATCAGAAAAATCGAGCATGTTTTTATCATGTAACATATTGTACCAGAGAATTACTTTCTTAATATCGGAAGTATAAACACGGTCACGATCGTAATCAGGTAATATTTCACCAAAATAATTTTTCAGTTCGTTGCCGGAAGATTTATGACTGATGGCTTTTCCGCCATCTTCTTTCTCGCTGATGGCCTTAAATACTTCTTTTAAAGGCACATCATCAACATCTGTATAAATGGCAATATCTTCGAGTGCCGAAATTTTTGTGGTCGAATAAGCCGGCATTCTTTTGCCTGTTTCAAGCGATTCAACAATAATATTATTTTTTGACTCAGCAATGAGTTTAAATAATCCGGGTTGTCCTGATATGGATAATATTCCTTTTAACATGATCTGAATTTTTGCGCGAATATACAATTTTTGTCAATGCCTGAAAATATTGTTCAGCGAAAATTGAATTCATAAACGATTCCCGCTTTCAGCCATCTTCCGGGCTGGACTATATTTCCCAAATCGAAATACCGCTGGTCGAAAATATTGTTGGCAGAAACATACAATTCAAGATTCGTTGACTGGTAGGTTACTTTCCCGTCGAACAGCCAGAAAGACGGATATTCAGTTTCCCCGGCCGGCTGTTTGTTTTCAAACTGCGTAAAAGTTCCTTCCCTGTCCTGGTAAGTTCCTCTTAAATTGACAAAAAAGTTACCGCCAATTTTTTGTGTGACCGAACCCGTAAATTTATGTTTTAAATTATCGAGCACATAGTTTGAAATAAATCCTGCACTTTCTTTTTCCTGATTATTGTAGAAATAATCCAGGCTGAAAACTTCGGGCCAGCCACTTCCCCATTTCATTGCCGGATGAATCTGCAACCTGGCTTCGACCCCTGAACTGTTAATTTGAGTCAGATTTTTGGCCTGCCAAAGTTCATCAGCATCTTGTTTCACCCAGTCAATCATATCTTTTCCATTTCGGTGAAATAAAACAATATGCCCCCTAACAAAATTCCTGTTTAATTTAATTCCGCCTTCCACTGTCAACGATTTTTCGGGTTTCAAATCAGAATTTCCAATGTTTGTGGGGCCTGAATAATACAAATCGGTAAATGTGGGCATCCGCATCGATGTATTAAATGAAGATACCAGTTTTAATGATGGCAAAATCTCATAGCCAATATCTATTCCCGGGAAAATATTAATGTTGTTTTCTCTGTCTGAAATGTAATTTGCCATCATTCCGGCACTTGCCGAAAAACGATTCAAATAAATGGTGTGGTCGGCAAAAAATGAGATGGTTGAACGCGATTTCGATTTTGTAAATAAGGCATCTTCTCCCGGGACTTTCTTATCTTCGGTCATATTTTCGCCCAGCACATTGCTAAATATATTTTCTGAACGGTATTCAGCGCCAAAGGCAGTTTTACCGCCGGCCCAGCGAAACCATGAATTCAGATTGGCACCATAAATATTGGTAAGATGATAATTATGGCCCGAATACCACGATGGGGGGTTTTCTCTAAAGAGCATAAATGTATCGGAATGTCTTCTCCAGAAAACTGCGGGTGTCAGATGAAATCGCACATTTGATTCCCATTTTGCTGAAATAAACACAGTTCCGGTTTCTTCGAACTGATTTGGAAACTTTGGAGTATAAAAACTGTTTGCCCCAAAAGCCTTTCCTGAGGTTCCGGTTTGAAAAGAAAAGTTTCCTTTTTCTGTTTCAAGTCTGGCTGAATAAAAAAGATTTGAAATTTTGAAATCAGTGTTCTCAATGTAACCATCCGATCTTTTTCGGGAAGCTGCCAAAAGATGGTTCCATTTTCCGGCCTGCAGGCTACCCGATAAGTTTGAATTTAAAAAACGATGACTCCCACCCTCAAGTTTCAGACCGATTTTGCTATTCTCCGGTTGCTTTGTAATAATGTTTACAGCACCCGAAAATGCGCTTGGACCGTAAACCCGTGCAGCGGGTCCCTCCAATACTTCAATTCTTTCAATTTGTGATAAATTAACGGGAATGTTGAGGTTGTGATGTCCGGTTTGCGGGTCGGTGATGTTGATGCCGTTCAGGAGAATAATAGTTTGGTCGAATGTGCCGCCTCTGATACTTACATCGGCCTGAACACCTTGTGCGCCACGCTGCCTGATATCTGCCCCTGCAACATATTCAAGCAATTCTTCGAGGCTTGCCACAGGCGCCTGCTCAATTTCATCAGCTTCAATAACAGTAAGCACCCTTACAATTTCGGAATAAACCGCTGGCGCACGCGACGCTGAAACTTCAATTTCATCAATTTCATACTCCATTTTCACTTCCGAAGTATCTCTGTCAGACGCGACAGATGTTACCGGAACAGAAACAAAATACGAAATAGCCAAAACAGAAATAACAACTTCTTTCCGAATTGTAGAAAACAGGGAATAGCCTTTATTTGCCCACTTGTTGAAAACTAAAGTCTTCCCCGGTAGTCCTGATTTAAAATTATTTTTCTTCATCTCTTAAAAATTTGAGCGGCAAATATACCATATCGGGTAAATCTGTTCACCGCACCGTATTAAAATGATAAATTTTAATGCCACTTTTAACATCGGATAAATTTTTTAGTTTATAATTTTCACAGTTCAGTACTATTTATTTTCTCTCTTTTTTTATTTTTTTGCAGAAATCAAATAAATGGGCGTTTTAAAAGTTCTATTAATTGTAAATCCAGGAAATTAATACAGAATGAAGTTTTTATTGGCAGTAACAACCTTTTTACTATTTTCATTTTTAAACACATACGGAAAAGCATGCAATCAAATTCAGCCTGACACAACAATTTTACGTTTAAATTCCGGCATCAAAGCCATTGCAGTTGCAGGAATTGATTCAGAAGGCCAACCAAATAATCAGATTATTGACAACCTAAAAAAGGCATCCATTCCGGGGAGCTATATTCAGATTAATCTTTCAGATACTGAATTGCCACCGGCAAACCTGAATCATATAAAAGCAACAGTTTCTTCCCGGACAGAAAATCGGTTGCAAAACTGGCTGAACAGCCATAAGACCGGCCAGGATATATTAGAGCAATGGTTTGAGCGTCAACCCGACGGCAGTTTTAGTGCGGGGTTCCTTGAAAAATCAGGGCTGATTAATGAATCTCTAACCAAAACACTCATGGAAGAAGGGACATTCAATAAAAAAACAGCAACTTACTTCGCAAATTCCCCGCTAAATGAAACTTATTTGATAGTTTTCGATTTTCGGAATGTTCAGACAATGGATGATTATTACGATGACATCAATACCAAAAGCGGGGAGCGTATTTTAAGAGGTTACATTGCATCGGTCAACACCTATATTTTTAAGTTCGACTTTAACAGATCAGTCGCCGAAAAATTTCTAAATGATTATTATACAGT
>DATFJO010000548.1:0-4017 GCA_035269145.1 Tangfeifania sp.
AGTTTCGACGACGACAATTTTTACGGGGAAATGGCAAAAGACATGGAGCACCGAAAAATTAATTTTGAGGAACGGATGCGCAGTGAGGCGCTGCCGCTGTTCAAAATATGGAAAGAGAAACCCGATAAAACAAACTACTGAAAAAGCATTTTTCAAATTCCGGAAACTTATCTCCAACTGTCAACATACTTTTCTGTTTTTAATTATAATTTAGACTCATTAAAAATTCAGACGCAAGAGTAAGTTGTCAATGGCCGGGAATCAAATTGACTTTATTTATTCAGAATAGATAAAACCAATAAAAATGCAGCTTAATGAATTGATTTCAAATTATTCCGGATGAAAAAGCCGCCGAATATTTTTCAAAAAAAACCACAGTTTTTTTTCGAAAAAAAAGTTAAAGATTTTCAACTATTTGAAGGAACCCCGATTATCGTTATATTTAACCGATTTTTTGTAAGATAAATTAGGAATAAATATTACCTATCCAATTAAAACTTTAATTTGTTAATTATTATGGAAAAGAGTTCAAAAAAGAGTGCAGTTTCAAGGAGAGCTTTCATTGGAACTACGGCTGCGGCAGCAGCGGGATTTACCATTGTTCCGAGCCACGTAGTTGGCGGGCTGGGACACAAAGCGCCGAGTGACAAACTCAACATTGTTGGTGTTGGTGTTGGAGGTATGGGTTTTGCTAACCTGAAAAACCTCGAATCGGAAAACATCGTTGGTTTGTGCGATGTTGACTGGGGATACACCGCCGGCAATGGTGTTTTCGATCGTTATCCGAATGCCAAAAAGTACAAAGACTATCGCAAAATGTACGATGAAATGGGCGACGATTTCGATGCAGTAGTAGTTGCTACCGCCGACCATACCCATGGTATTATTGCTGCAGATGCGATTACAATGGGCAAGCACGTTTATGTGCAGAAACCATTGACCCACTCGGTTTATGAATCACGTTTGTTAACCAAACTGGCCGATAAATACAAAGTTGCCACCTCAATGGGGAACCAGGGTTCTTCAGGCGAAGGTGTTGACCTGACCACTGAGTGGATTGCGAACGGCGAAATTGGCGAAGTAACAAAAGTGGAAGCTTTTACTGACCGCCCGATTTGGCCGCAAGGTTTGAATACACCGGAACAGGGACACTGGGTGCCTGACTCACTGGACTGGGACCTGTTTACAGGACCGGCCAAAATGAAACCATTTAACGAGATTTATCATCCGTGGAACTGGCGCGGTTGGTGGGACTACGGCACAGGCGCCCTTGGCGATATGGCCTGCCATATTCTGCACCCTGTTTTTGTTGGATTGCAACTCGGATATCCGACCAAAGCCCAGGCAAGTTCAACCCTGCTGCTTCAGGATTGTGCACCGAATGCACAGTCGGTTAAACTGACCTACCCACAGAGAAGAGCAAAAGGACCATGGAATATCGATCTTCCCGAAGTTGATGTTCACTGGTACGACGGTGGAATCAAATGGGATTTGCCCGAAGGCTGGCCAGCCGGTAAAAATCCGAATGACAGCGGCGGCGGTGTTATTTTCCACGGAACAAAAGACAAACTTATCTGCGGTTGCTACGGAGTAAATCCATGGTTGCTTTCAGGACGTGAGCCGAATGCACCGAAATTCCGCAGAAGAGTTGAAACCAGCCACGAAATGGACTGGGCACGTGCATGTAAAGAAAGCCCGGAAAACCGTGTGCCTACTGAATCAGATTTCAGCGAAGCAGGACCATTCAACGAAATGGTTGTGATGGGTGTTATGGCAGTTCGCCTGCAGTCATTAAACAAAACACTCGAATGGGATGGTGAGAACATGAAATTCACAAACCTGAAAGATGACGAAACAATTCGCACAGTTGTTAAAGACGGTTTCGAAATTAAAGATGGTCACCCGACATTCAGGAAAACATGGACTGATCCTGTTTCAGCAAAAGAATTTGCTGCTGAACTGGTTAACCACACTTACCGTGCTCCATGGAAATTGCCTGATATGCCGGCATAATCAAAACAAATTGTATAAATGCAAAAAGGATGTTCGAAATCGAACATCCTTTTTTTTATTGGGAATCTGCAAAAACTATTTTTTCTGGTGTCGTGTCAACTTTGAAATGTCATTTCGACCTCTGGGAGAAATCTGCTTAAATATTACGATTTCTCATCTTCGTGCCTTAGATTGCCAATGACAAATTTTCAAATAAGCCCCTGAAACAAGTTCAGGGTGACGTAGCTAATGAAAGGAGCCAATAACTTTAGAACGTCATGCTGTCCGCCAATCGGCGGATTCAGCATCTCTGTCATTTACAAATTATGCCCAAAAGTTTTGGGTGAGCACACGAAATAACAGCACCAAACTACCTATGCCTGACTTGGCAATAGTCCATACAGACCACTACTTTCCACCGGATTTATTCATTTTTTTATACCACATAAATTCACCTTTATTGTAATACTGATTTTTAAGATCGGGATTTTCTTTTAATTCATCCTCGGTATAGGGTTTATGTGGAACGAGGACATCGTCACCCGGTTTCCAGTTATACGGAGTGAGCACATTTTCTTTTTGAGTTAATTGCAGGGCAGCCACTGTTCTCAAAAGTTCATCGATGCTCCTGCCAACATTTATGGGATAAAATGAAATGCTCTGAATAATATTGTCCGGATCGATAATGAATACACCTCTCACATTTCTTTTTTCATTGGCCGATGCATGCAGCATTCCGTATTTTTCAGAGACTTCCCCCGAAAGATCGGCCACAATCGGATAAGCAATTTCAATCGCTTCTCCGTCTTCACTCATCGTTCGTTCCATAAATTCTTTCCACAATAAATGCCTGTCAATTTCATCAATTGAAACAACAGCGATTTTCACTCCCAATGAATCAAATTTTTCCTGATTATAAGCCAGTCCGCACAATTCCGAAGTACAAACTGCCGTAAAATCGAGCGGATGGCTGAATAAAATCTTCCAGTTATCGCCAAAATCTTCCGGGAAATTCAAAACTCCATTTGTTGAACTCTCACTAAATGAAGGTGCTTGCTCCCCGATAAGCGGAAATTCTTTCTTTTTTGACCAGGCTGACAATGAAAATAAAGAAACCAGAACTATTATTGCAAATCGTTTCATAACTCAAAAAATTAATTAAAAACCCACGTTCAAAAAATCTTTCATTCCAAAAAGTTTCTATGCATAACATATTTTTAAACTGAAGGTTTGTTAACAAGCCAAAATTCCAATTCAAAAAAAATAATATGTAGGTAAAACCTGATATTTTTTCTAATTTGCACGCACTGATTGTCTTCGGATAATTTAAGAATGTAAAAATGAAAGAAGCTAAAAATATTACGCGTCGTGCGTTTCTTGGAAGTACAACTTCAGCGGCAATTGGATTAACTGTTTTACCATCGAATGTAATTGCCGGCCTGGGACATAAGGCTCCCAGCGACAAACTGAACATCGCAGGAATCGGTGTTGGAGGTCAGGGCTACAACAACCTGCGAAATATGGAATCTGAAAATATTGTGGCGCTTTGCGATGTGGACTGGGATTATGCTGAAAATACATTTAAACGCTGGCCCAAAGCAACAACCTACAAAGATTACCGGGTGATGCTGGAACAACAAAACGACATTGATGCGGTGATGATTGCCAACCCCGATCATTCGCATGCATTGCCGGCAGTTCTGGCAATGCGCGCCGGAAAACATGTTTTTCTGCAGGCTCCGCTAACCCACTCGGTATTTGAATCGAGAGTTTTAAATGATTTGTCGGAACGATACGGAGTAGCTACCCAAATGGGAAACCAGGGAAACTCGGGCGAAGGAATCCGGCGTATTTGTGAATGGATTTGGGCCGGCGCAATTGGCGAAATAACACATGTCGATGCCTGGGCAACCCACCCGAAATGGCCGCAACCACAGCAAAAACCGGAAAGAAGCAGACGCGTCCCCCGTGATTTGGATTGGGAACTTTTTGTCGGGCCGGCCTCCTGGCGCGATTACAATCCTG
>DATFJO010000549.1:0-5638 GCA_035269145.1 Tangfeifania sp.
ACCGCGATCGTGCTTATGTTTTTGGCAGTCCGATTGATGGAAAACGCGTAATCCGGGGAACCATACCCAAAAACAGGCGGGCATTTACCATCAAAGCATCCAATCCGAACCCTGAAATTTTGCTTGCTGAAGATTTTTTAACGCATTTAAGTGATAACGGTATTTTTGTTTCCGGAAAAATAACCATTGGAAAAATTGATAACAATGCATTTCAAAGTGTTTATATTCAGGAATCTCCCAAACTGAATGAAATTGTGCGCATCCTGAATGAGGAAAGTGTGAACCTGTTTGCCGAGCACCTGGTAAAACAAATCGGTGCCGAAATAAAAGGAAAAGGCACCAGGGAAAATGGATTACAAATTATTAACGATTTTTGGTCTCAGGTTGGATTGGACACACTGCAAATTTTGATGGAAGATGGCAGCGGCCTGTCGCATTTTAACCTGGCAACGCCTCAATTTTTTACCGGTTTGCTAAACCATTCAAAGAATTCACCACCATTCACAAATTCATTGCCTACAGCAGGGGAGGGGACACTTTATCGGTTTAGCCCAAACGTGTTTCCCGGAAAAACGTTAAAGGCAAAAAGCGGATCCATGACCCGTGTGCGTTGCTATTCCGGCTACCTTACAACTGACAAAAACAATCGGCTCGCTTTCTCAATCATGTTTAACCATTTTAATGGAGAACACGCTAAACTAATAGGTGAAATTGAAAAATTGCTTGAGGTAATAAAATCATCTTATTAACTGTTTTTGAATACAAGATTTTTTTATCTTATTTTTATTGACATATAAAATACTGAATATTAACATTTTACATGTTATTGTTTTATTTTATTTGAAAAAGCCATTGACATTTTCTTTTTCTTGTCGTAACTTGTATGGAGAAACCATTAAGTCGTGTAGAACCAAAAGTTTGAGTTCTTAACAACACAAAACTAAAATCAAGTTGTAAAAATGAATCCAGAAAATTCATGCGAAAGGCAGAAAAAAGAGACAAATAAAAGACTTAAAGGTCTTTAAATTCAGTCTTTCTGAAAGCAATAAATGGACGAAATTAAGCTCAGAAATTAAAATAAAATAGTTGCGATGATTTACGAAACCTTGCAGATCCTTCAGGAACAGCTCGAAAAATATTTTACAGAAATTGGTCTGGGAAAAATTATCATCCTCGAAAACATCGCATTGTGGGATTCAGGAACCGGCAATCACGCAAAAGTAAAAGACAAAGTGGTGATGTCTTTATTGAATATTGAAGAAGAAACTGCCCTGAAGAATTCACCGCATTACCACATCAACGATAATAAAACCGAATATAGAAATCCACCGGTAAATCTGAACCTTTACCTTTTAATCAGCAGTAACTGCGATTCGTATGATAAATCATTGAGAAGCATTTCAAAAATTATTGAATTCTTCCAGGGAAAAAAGGTTTTTACTTCGGGCAACACGGTTTACAAGCGGAACAATCCATCGTTTGATGTACTGGATCATTTCAAATTCAACCTTGAATTGTATACGCCTTCTTTTGAGCAACTCAATAACATTTGGGGAACATTTGGCGGTCGGCAATTGCCTTCAGTTATTTACAGAGTACAACTCATAAAAATTGAACGGGATAAGAAACTGGCTGAATCAAAAGTTATTACACACGTTGGCGGAAATTTAAACGAACTGCAACAATGAGTTTTTCAGTAAAATATATCGAACTGTTCAGGGTGCAGATTCTGCATCATTTTTTCCTCGACAAGGGGAATCAGAGTTTTGATTCCATGTCGTCAGATGACCGGCAAAAACAACTGAAAGCCTATAATTTTCGTGAATTTTTAAATGTTGTACCAACTCTGGAAACAAAGCAGAAACTGGATGGTCATCGCGCAGTATTCAACCGGCAAAAAAACGGTTTTTCAGTTTGGGTGGAAGTTGAAGAGAATGATGAGAAAGTTCCTGCTATTTCGCTTGCAGATGCTTTGTCGTTTACTTTCCTGCTAAAAGTTACTGACAGAAACTTATTGAATTACACTGACTTAAAATTTTCAGATGCCGGTAAAATCTACTATTTCTCCAATCGTCGCCTGACTGCAGAACCGGGTTCATTTCCCTTAATTCCGCTGGATGGCGATTCTGTTTTTGTTGATGAACCATTCCTGCTTTCCGATGAATCGTCTGTTGATGAATCAGCAAAATTACCTGCTGGTGTAACGAAAAATCTTTTTGGGATTTTGCGTTTGCAAATGAAAGGGGAAAGCAATTCTCACGACATCACAGGAGCCCAGGGAAAAATTAAAGATACCATCCCTGTTTTCAAGTTGGAATTTAAGAACCGCGAAACTACCTGGCGCTACATTTTTACCGATGATCAGAATGTGAAAAACAACGATGATGTAAAGGAAGAAAACGGAAGTGCAAAAATTTTAGTGACCAAAACGGAACAACCTTTAACAAAAACAGGATTTGTTTCAGTTGAACTCGGTGGGGATGAACTGCCCAACCCGGATTCGAGACTTGTTAAACCCGATGCTTCATCCAATAAAATATATTCAGAAATATACATGTAAAATTAAAACAACAAATTATGGCTACATCTTACAAAACACCAGGCGTTTACATCGAGGAGATTTCCAAATTTCCGCCGTCTGTAGCGCAAGTGGAAACTGCCATTCCGGCCTTTGTAGGTTACACGGAACAGGCGGTTGTCGATGGCGTGGATTACCATGCCGAAAACATTGTGAAACCGGTAAAAATCGGATCGTTGCCCGAGTTTGAATTTTTCTTTGGCGATGCTCCCGATCCTACTTCCATTGAAATTGAATTGAAAACCGATAATTCGGTAAAATCTGCCACCGTAAATGGTGTGAATTTGCTTTACGATTCGGTTCGGATGTTTTATGCCAACGGTGGCGGCGAATGCTTCATTGTTTCAGTTGGAGATTATAATACTGCTGATTCCGATGTGGATAAACAGGAATTGTTAGATGGACTGAAATCCATTGAAAAAGAGGATTTGCCAACATTGCTGGTAATTCCCGAAGTTGTTCATCTTTCGGAAGCTGAGGCAGGTGAAGTTCACGCCGCAATGCTCAGTCAGTGCAACAAATTACAAGATCGTTTTGCGGTGCTCGATATTGTGGATGGCAATGAAGAAATCACTCCTTCGGCCGATCCCGTAAATGTATTCCGTAACAATGTGGGAATGAATTACCTGAAATACGGTGCAGCTTATTATCCGTGGATTAAAACTACCCTCTCCTTTAAAATTGATTACGATTCAATTGTGGGTGGAACATTCACCAAAAACGGAGTTGCGGTGGGAAATATTAAAGCGCTGTTTAACTCTGATATTGTAGCGTCAATCGAAAATATCGACACCGATATTGCAGCAAAATCGGGACTTTCAGCACCCAGTATCGGTACTGTAACCAACCGCACTAATTTGCAAACGGTTGCCGGAGATATTTATACCTATTTCAAAGATTTCTTTGATTTGACGTTTTCTGACGATAATGCTGCGGATGAAAATTCGGCTGTGAGTATTCATGATAAATACACGAAAGCCGATTCCAATTTCCATGGATTACTTCAGATTTTAAAGGATTACAATCATTTTAGCGATGATGCCAATAGCAGTGCAACTTTACCTGCGTCATGGAATGCTATGTTAATTCCTGATAATTTTTCACCCGACTTCAATCCGCCTCTTCCTTTTGCAGCGGCAAATGTCCGAAACGATATTTATACGGATAATTCTACTGCAGCTAATGCAACTCCTTATTTCAAAGCTTTGGTAACTAAACTCGAAGATTTAATTGACAGTTTTTATGCTGAGTTGGAAGAAGTCCGAAAAAATCGCACAGAAACACTTCAGGAAGTGGATTCGGTCTATAAAGGAATTATCACGGCTATTGAAAAACAGAGTGTTGTTTTACCTCCAAGTGGTGCAATGGTTGGGATTTATGCTTCAGTCGATCGTAATCGAGGCGTTTGGAAAGCGCCTGCAAATGTGAGTGTAACTGCGGTTAAAGGTCCGGCGGTTAAAGTAACCAGTGAAGATCAGGAAAGCCTGAATGTGGATACCGTTGCCGGAAAATCGGTAAATGCTATCCGGGCTTTCACAGGAAAAGGAACAATGGTTTGGGGCGCACGCACACTGGCTGGCAACGATAACGAATGGCGTTACATTTCCGTTCGACGCTTCTTCAACATGGTGGAAGAATCGGTGAAAAAGGCATCCTCCCGGTTTGTATTCGAACCCAATGATGCAAATACGTGGGTAAAAGTAAGGGCAATGATCGAAAACTTCCTGCTCGTACAATGGCGGGCCGGTGCACTTGCCGGAGCAAAACCCGAACAGGCATTTTATGTGCGTGTTGGGCTCGGACAGACTATGACAGCAGAAGACATCCTAAAAGGATACATGCATGTTGAAATCGGAATGGCAGTTGTTCGTCCGGCAGAATTCATTGTGCTGAAATTCTCTCACAAAATGCAGGAATAGTAATTAAAAAACTTAAAAATAAATAGTTATGGCAGAATATCCAATCGTAAAGTTTCATTTCCAGGTAGAGTGGGGTGGAGCAAAAATAGGATTTACCGAGGTTTCGGGTCTCGATGTTGAGACCGAGGTGGTGGAATACCGTGAAGGAGCCAGCAAGGAATATTCCAAAATAAAAATGCCGGGAATGCAGAAATTTAGCAACATTACGCTAAAACGTGGAACATTCGCAACCGACAATGAATATTACGAGTGGTGGAACACGGTCAAGCTGAATACCATCGAACGGCGCGATATTACTATCAGTTTGCTGAATGAAGAGCATGAACCGGTGGTGGTGTGGAAAGTAAAAAACGCCTGGCCGGCGAAAGTTCAGTCAACCGATTTAAAAGCCGACGGCAACGAGGTAGCTATTGAAAGTATAGAAATCGTGCACGAAGGTTTAACCATTCAAAATGAATAAACATGGGTAATTACTATCCTCCTTTAGGTTTTCATTTCAGGGTTGAATTTGCCAACATTAAAGGCGAATTCGAATTTCAGTCGGTTTCCGGTTTGAATGTGGAACTGGAAACCGAGCAAATTGCCGAAGGGGGAGAGAATCGTTTTAAACACCGGTTGCCGGTTCGTACAAAGTTCACCAACATTATTTTAAAACGCGGTTTGAAAGTGAATTCCGACCTCATAAAATGGTGTCGTGATTCAGTAATCGATTTCAATATCACTCCAACCGACATGACAATTATTTTACTGAACGAAGAGCACGAACCGCTTCAAACATGGAACGTGGTTCATGCCTGGCCGGTAAAATGGGAGGTTACAGATTTGAATGCCGAGGAAAGCAAAATTACGGTGGAAAGCATCGAACTGGCGTACAACTTTTTTAATATTCAGTAAAATGCCCATAGAAATAAAAGAGCTGCACATCAAAATTAATGTAGATGAAAACGGAGCTTCTCCGCAACGCGAAAGTTCACTAAAAAAGGAGAAGAACAAAATAATTGCAGCTTGTGTGGAACAGGTAATGGAAATTCTTTCCAAAAAAGAAGAACGCTGATATGAGTGGCGAATTAATCAAATTGCGAATAAAAGCTTACAGCGATGAGCAGTTTTCGGAAGAAGTTGCCGACGGCGAATTTCAAAC
>DATFJO010000550.1:0-2333 GCA_035269145.1 Tangfeifania sp.
TTTTTTGCCTTGCTCAATTATCCAAAAATCACTGCCCCGCGATCCTGCAAAAATTTTTCCGTCGGCAGCCAGGGCAGAACCCCATGCATCTCGTTTCATGGAGTGTTTCCAGTATTGGGCGCCGGTTTCAGCATCGATGCAATGCAGGTTTTTGTCGCAATCGGTTACATAAACCAGCCCATCCGATATGGCAGGTGTTGCTGCTGAGTGCTTTTCCAGTTCCGTCGACCACAATTCTGCTCCGTTTGCTGCATCGAAGCATTTGAGCCAACACTCCTGTTTTCCCCACCAAATATCACCGCCACAGGTTACGTAAATCCGGTTTTTATAAAAAACGGGCATACCCAAAAAATTACTCGGACTCTCTTCCCTGTTTTTCAGGTAATCGTGAATGTTATTTTTAGGTGCATTTGGGTCGCAATCGCGTTGCCACACTTTTTTAAAATTCCGTGGCTTTTCGTAATCTACTGAATTATCAAGCGCTTCAAATGCATACACTATTCCATCAGGACCCGCAAAAAATATCAGCTTTTGCCCGTTAATTTCTCCCAATGCAGGAGAAGACCACGAGGAATGAAAAATACGCGGACCAAAATTTTCGTTATCGCGCGCTGCCAGCCGGCCTGTTCTTTTATTCAATGCTATAAGCGATGGCGCTTCCAATGCAGTAGTTTCAAGGTGACGGTGATCCACTCCATTGCAAGTGTTCAGATAAAGGAAATCGCCGTCAATTAAAATTGAAGCATGTGGCGAGTCGTGCGGCCGGATGCCGAGTTGCAGCCGTAAATCATACATCCAGATAATATCTGCATCTTTTTCTGTTACTTCCATTGGAAATTCGCCGGATGGGGCCATGTACCAGCTTTCGCCCAGAAAAGGACCATCGTTCCCATCGGCTTGTCCGTTCAAATCGAGGCAAAGTACCTCCGAGCGATTGGTCAAAATATAAATCCGATCATCTTCAACAGTCGGAGGCGAACAGATTCCAATCATCGGCCAATCGTGATGCCGGTCGCCTTCAATTCGGGGGACAGTCAGTTGCCATAAAAAACTGCCGTCTTCTTCACTGAAACACAAAAGAGTGCCGCGGTCGCCTTCGTGGCGAGCATCATACTGAGCTGCATTATTTGCTCCAATCAGCACTTTCCCGTTGGCAACAACAGGAGTGGCATAGCCATGACTTCCAATATCAGCCACCCATTTAATATTCATTCCTGTTTCAGGGTTGAATTGACCTGGCAGGTCCCTCGCAGTTGAAAGCATGTTGCGGGTGTGCTTTTCTCCCCATTGCGGGCTGTCCTGCCCTTTTGCCTGTTGTGTGTAACTGGTTACAATTCCCGGCAATAGTATCCAAATAAGAAGATTGTATAATAGTTTTTCGAAAACTTTCATTTACAAAAAGGTTTATGTTGCTGAAATTTCAGGCCTCCGAAAGATAATTAAAATTCCAATTCAAGATTTGGATATTGATTTTCATCATCCAATGAAGAGGATCAAAAAAAGCCCCGGATTTTTCCGAGGCTTGCATGTCTTTTTGTTATGGTCATTTAGTTTTATTCCGAATGAAAGGCAAACCGTTCCGGATTTTTACCCTGTACATTTTTGTATGCGTCTTTAATTTGATTCATAACACTGTTGAAATCTGAAGTATCGTGAATCACTCCAAGTACGCCCATTTCTTTTTTACCATAATCCAACGCAGCAATTACAATCGGCACATTGGCTTTTTGGGCCATGTAGTAAAACCCTTTATTCCATTTTACCATCTTTTTTACCCAGCCCTCAGGAGAAACAACAATGTGCAATTCTTCTGATGAATTTAAAAGATCGACAACCTGATAAATGGCATTTTTACCTTTAACTCCCCGAACCGGAATGGAACCAAATTTTCTCATAATTAGATTCATAGGAAAAAAGAACAGTTCTTTTTTTGAAAGAAATTTAAACTTAACGCCAAGCTCAGTGAATCCCAGTTTTCCGTAAATAGCATCTATATGCGCTGTGTGTGGTGCAAATATCGTAACCGATTTTTTTATGTCGCCATAACTACCGGTTATTTTCCAACCTAATTTCTCTAAAACTTTTCCTGACAATGTTCTCATAAATAAGTTGATTTGGTCATTCTTTGGTTTAGCATTTTTAGCAGAGATAGCACATTCATCAAATGCCAGGCAATATCGTAATAAAAATTTATTTGTTCTAATTGCAAATTTACTTCTTTTGAAACCAAACAAATGACAATTCGAACCTGAAAGTCTACCCAATTAGCAATTCGTCCCGATAAGATTGCGATGAAGGAAATCGCCACACCCAACAAAAAAGTGCCCGGTCAG
>DATFJO010000551.1:0-2367 GCA_035269145.1 Tangfeifania sp.
CGGCGCGGACATACATCAAAACTCCGCAAAATATTAAATGACATCGGAATTTTGACTTACTATACATTTACCGTGAAAGGTTTCAAGGAAAACAGCGCCAATTTTACGCCCAATGCACGTGCGGTACAGGAAGAAATTGAAGAGAAATACCTGGGGCGACTGCCCAAAAAGGTGACAAAAATGCTTCATTCACTCACCCAGGATGCTGAGCAGTTAAATTTTGAAATTGATTCCATCCGCGAAAAATACAACATCCCGTTTCTTGCCACCGACCGCAATATTATGAATTTGCCGGGAGTGGGGAAAAGCCTCACTTTCCGTACGATTGGAATCACACGATACGGGCGTCGTATTTTGGAATTCGCCCACGACCGTACACGCAACCACAGCCCGATTATTAATGATATGGGGAAAGTGATTGTAATCGAGTCGAAATCGGTTACCGAATATTTATGGCAACTTTATGACATGGGTGAAGAAACTTCGGAATACGAAGGTGTTTACGGATATTCACTCGGCGAAACCGAACCCCGGATGCCCATGTATGAATACCCGGAATATGATTTTGAAGTGACCGATGAATTGACGCACCTGGAATTAGAGGAGAAAGCATAAAAAAGGTATCATCCCGAAAAATACCTCCGTCATCCTGAATAAGCTGTTCCAGTTTTTTCAGGATTTCTGCCGGTTTGTGTTTTACAATGTACTTTTGCCAGGCGATATAAGGGTCGTTGACATTTTTTATGGTCACATCCTATTGATTTAGGTCAGTGAGAATTATCAAACTTTTTGAAATATCTTAGCAAACTTAAAATACCATTTATTATTCAATGCAGTCAACTTTGAATTAAGTATCTGGTTTTGAATTTTTATTTTTTTAACCTCACTTAATTGTTTTTTTACATATTTCAGTATTATTCTGTTTGAATAAAACCGTGGTTTCAGGATACCCACACTCAAATACAATTTCTAACTGAGCTTGTGGAATACATTCTCTACAAACACCATCGTTAGTATCTAAGTATGCAATAGCATTTATAGGATATTTTAGTTTAAACAAAAATGGAGAACCAGGATTAATTTCTTTAAATTTCACATCCCCTGATGGTTGTCAAAAGTTTACATCTTCTGGATTATGTTCTTTAAGAAAGTTAAGCCAGTGATTATCTGTCACTCCAAGATAGAATTTCAATAATGTATATTATTTATTGTAGTTTAATAGTTTATTCCTTTAATAATAAGTTTAAACAAATTTTGAATTGTTTGAATATCTTCAAAATAGGCTTTATTGTAATAATACCGGCTTATTTTGCCTGTTTGATGTGCTGTTTCTTTTTGCAGAATTTGAAGGATATAATTTTTTAGTCCTTCGTATTTTTTTAACAAACTGCCAATGTCGTAGCCAGCCAGCCATGCCCCTGCTTCCAACTGAAAATTTTCCTCGCTAAGTTCTTCCATAATGGCCGGAAGTATTTCGTAAAAACGTTCTCCGTTAATTTCGAAATAATTCACTAAAATATCGTAAATATCGTCGAGGTCTTTGGTTCGTTCGGGTTTTTCATCAAACGACACCAGTTTAAGAATAATGAGCCCTTCCAGCGGTGTAACCTGTACCGTTGTTTCTTTATCCAGTTTCATCGCGGTGGGTTTGGTTAATACTTCTTTCATGCCAACCACCGAAAGTTCTGTTTTGCGGTCGGTAAACTTTACAGTTCCGGTTTCCTCTACTTTGCCAAATGGCAGCAAATCTACTACTGTGTTTGTTGCATCGTGAATGATGCGGTAAGGCTCGGCAGCTTTCCGAAATCCTTTATTGAGAAGGGAGTTAAGTAATTTTTCATAAATATTCATGTCAGGAAGCATCAGGGCAAAATCGATGTCCATTGTCCCTCGTGATGGTTTAATACCTTTTTCGGCCAAATGAAAATGCCTGGCCTGCGCTCCGATAAGGTATAACGGAGCATTTAGTTCCCTGCACGATTCATCCACAAGGTTAAAAACTTCTTTAAACCACGGTGTTAATTCTTTAAAACTCATGTGCCAGGTGTTTTTCCCAAATCATTTGTGCGGTTTCGTAACATCTGTTATCTCCTGTATTCATCAAGTCCACGTAAACCAGCAGCGGATGGACTGTATCCTGATTTTGTTGTTCCGCAGTGTCCCAAAAGGCATGAAAAACTTTAACGTCACCATTGGTGTCAGGTATTAGTTTGTATCGTTTCATCAGCTCGGTTCGCGTATTTGTAGTGTACAAGGTTAATTCTCCGGGCCGGAGGTAATCAGTTAATATATCTCCGGCTGGTTCGCCACCCCACCAGGTATTTTCATCTAATTTGATATTGCGGTAATGAGTGAAGTTTTTTTCAT
>DATFJO010000552.1:0-6940 GCA_035269145.1 Tangfeifania sp.
GGTGTATTTATTTCGGCCAGCCGGATTCGCTGGTGGGTGGTAATTTTAAACCCCAGATCGATAACCAGGTCGATGGTATCGCCGTCTACTACCCTTTCAACTTTTGCTTTATATTGGTACATAACAATATATTAATATGGAATTAAAAAAGAAAAGTACATAAAATAAATAGATGCATCGGCTTTAATTGCTAAATTCTTTTCTTCATTTTTCTTTTCAACCTCTGATAATTTTTCAGAGAAATAGTGATATATATAACCATATATTGATATTCAGAAATAAACCTTTTGGTTTTATTTAAGTTTAAATTAGCAGAAAGAAATTGCGTACCTGCTGAAAACCAAAAACTAAAATTCATTGAAATTCAAAGTTAATGGCAAAAAAAAGTAATCTTAAAAAAGAACTGGGGCTTTACGATGTATTTTCCATCAGCACCGGGGCTATGTTTAGCTCGGGATTTTTCCTGCTGCCCGGAATCGCATCCCATTACACAGGCCCCTCCGTGTTTCTGGCTTACCTGGTTTCCGGATTGCTAATTTTACCGGCCATGTTCAGCATTGCCGAAATTTCTACTGCCCTGCCACGTTCCGGGGGCGCCTACTTTTTTCTCGACCGCAGCCTGGGGCCACTGATGGGAACCATAGGCGGACTGGGTACCTATTTTGCACTGATGCTGAAATCGGCCTTTGCCATCATTGGAATTGGCGCTTATGCAGCCATTTTCTGGGATGTGCCCATAAAAACCATTGCCATTATGGCCACCTTGTTTTTTATGGTGCTGAACCTTTTTGGTGCCAAAAAATCAACTGGTCTCCAAAAATTCTTTGTAACCTTTCTGATGATCGTGCTGGGGACATTTATCATCGACGGATTTTACAATATTTTCCTGTCCGACAGAATTGATATTCCGCGTTCCAACGATCACTTTCAACCGTTTTTTACCAATGGGTTCGAAGGCCTGATTATAACTGCCGGATTTGTTTTTGTTTCGTACCTGGGGTTAACAAAAATTGCCAGTGTGGCCGAAGAAATTAAAAACCCCGAACGCAACATTCCACTGGGCATGGTGCTCTCGCTGCTGGTTACCAGCCTGGTATATTTCCTGGGGGTGTTTATTATGGTTTCGGTGATTGAACCGGCTGAATTTGCCAACGACCTGGCGCCTGCAGCTACTGCTGTAAAAAAACTTTTTACCTGGATGCCCGGGGAATTGGGGGCTTACCTGATGGCCGGCGCTGCCATGGCTGCTTTTGCATCAACCGGCAATGCCGGAATGCTTTCCTCGTCGCGGTATCCGTTTGCCATGGGGCGCGACAAGCTATTTCCGCCGCTTTTTTCCAGGGTCGGAAAATCCGGAACACCCACTTTTGCCATATTGCTAACAACAGGATTTATCCTGTTTTTCATCCTCGTGCTGTCGGAAGAAGGAATTGCCAAACTCGCCAGTACCTTTCAGCTTCTCATTTTTCTGTTTATAAATTTTTCGGTGATTGTTTTTCGAAAAAGCAATATTGAATCCTATGACCCGGGCTATAAATCGCCATTTTATCCCTTCATGCAGGTGGCCGGTATTATTATCTCCGTTGTGCTTATTGCATACATGGGCTGGACAGCCATTTTGTTTACCACCGCCATTGTTATGATGGGCGTGCTTTGGTACATTTATTATGCACGAATGCGGGTAAAACGCGAAGGCGCCATTTTTCACTGGTTTGCCTTACTGGGAAAATTCCAGTATGCCGAACTCGAAAATGAATTTATGAGCATTATCAAGGAAAAAGGGCTTCGCCATGGCGATCCGTTTGATGAAACCATTATCAGGGCACGTATTACCTATCCGAAAAAGGAGATGGATTTTAATGAGCTGGTTAATTATGTTTCCGATATTTTCTCCACCGAAATGCATGCAAAAAAGAAAGTGCTGGTGAAGGAATTTTACTCTACCACAAGCATCGATCCTGCTTTGATTATTCCGCAGGTTTCGGTATTGTATGCCAAACAGGAAGGGGTCGATCATCCCTCACTGCACATCGTTATTTCAGAAACCGGCATCGATAAAAAAGTGGAAAAAAACGGCATCGCTTCAGAAGATAGAATCAATGTATTTTTCTTTCTCCTGAATCCTTCGGAGGAACCCCGCCAGCAGTTGCGGATGTTGTCGCGGCTGGTAGATATTATCGAGCGCGATGATTTCACAGACAAGATGATGAACCTGAAAAATCAGCGTGAAATAAAAGAATACCTGCTGCACAACGAACGCTATATCACCATCCAGTTGCTGCCCGGAACTCCTCAGGCAGAAATGATTGACAAAGAGCTTAAAGACATAAAATATCCGCCGGACGTGCTGGTAGCGCTGGTTGAACGCGATGGAGCAACTTTTCCGCCCAAAGGAAATACCTTACTGAAAGAAAACGATGTACTTACCATCATCGGCGAGCCAAGATCAATTGCACAGCTTTACAACAGATACAGTAAAATGTAGGAAATAACCGGAACTACGACGATACAAACAGCTTTTCGATTTTCGCCATTAAATCATTCTTTTTGATAGGTTTGGAAACATATTCATCAAAACCTGCCGTCAATATTTTTGCACGGTCTCCGGTGAGCGCATTGGCTGTTTGTGCAATAATTTTAATTTTATCGTTGAATTTCCGAATCTCCTTCAGTGAATCATATCCGTTTCCTTCAGGCATTTTTATGTCCATCAAAATCAAATCTGCATCCGAATGTTTTCTGCAGAATTCAACGGTCTCTTTACCCGAAGTGGCAACCAAAATTTCACTTGCCCGCTTTTTTAATAAAACAGCTAAAAATTCAGCACTTGCTTCGTCGTCTTCAGCAACAATAATTTTCAGCTTTCTAAATGTATTGTTCTCCAAAATGTCGGATCCGTATTCACTTTTTTCCTTTTGGGGAGTTTTTGATTGCTCGGGCAATGTAAACCAGAATTCCGAACCTTTGCCTTTCTGAGACTCAACCCCTATTTCGCCCCCAAGCATTTCAACATAAGCTTTTGCAATAGCAAGGCCAAGCCCCGATCCTTCAAAAGCCTCGGTGTCTCCAATATCTGCTTGTTCAAAACGATTAAAAATAGCACTTTGTCTGTCTTCAGGCACTCCAATACCTGTATCTTTTACGTAACAAAAGAGCTGGTTATTTCTGATTTCACAACCAATTTTTATGCTTCCTTCTTTTGTGTATTTTATGGCATTTTTAATTAAGTTGGTAAATACTGAATTAAATTTATACCGGTCGGTTATACAATATGATTTTTCTGAAGGTATACTTTCAATGCTGAGCATTAATCCTTTTTGTTCAGCTTCCTGGTCAAAAAAGGTAAATAACGATTCAATTTCGTCCCTGATGTCAACAGTATCGGTTTTTACATCGGCTTGACCGGTTTCAATCTGTGAAATATCGATAATTGCATTTACGGTTTCCAGCATCCGGTTTCCGCTTTTATGAATGATTTCGATAAACTTTTGCTGCTGCTCTCCCGATAATTCCGGATTTTTCAACAAATCAGTAAAACCAAGAATTCCATTCATCGGGGTGCGGATTTCGTGGCTCATATTGGCAAGAAACGCCGATTTCAGTTTATCAGATTCTTCTGCTTTTTCTTTGGCATGAATTAATTGGGCTTCAGTGGTTTTTTGCAAAGTTATATCATGCAAAACACCTGTAACCTTCAACGGTTTTCCTGATTCATCGGTCTGCAGTTCAGCGATTGACCTGATAATCTTTCTTTCGGAAGTATTTTTAGGAGTAATTTCAAATTCAATATCGTATGGTTTGTTGTCATTTATCAGGTCAATCATTGCCTGGTTAACTTTTCCCCGGTCTTTTTCGGCCACAATTTTCATAACTTCATCAACAGGAAAATCTTTTCTGTCAAGATTTAAATTATAAATGCGTTTCGATTCATCAGATCCCCAGAATTCTTCTTTCTCCAGGTTGTATTCCCAGCTTCCGATATGGCCAATTTCCTGGGATTTTCGATACCGCTCCTCATTTTTTTCGGCTATTTTACGCGCACGAATTAATTCTTGTTCGTTTGCCACGAGTTGTTGATTTGCAGCTCTTAATTGTTGCTCATTCGCGGCTAATTGTTGATTGGCAGCCTGGAGTTGCTGTTCTCCTGAAATCAGTTGCTGGTTAAATGCTTCGAGCTGCTGGTTGCTTGCCTTTAACTGCTGCTCATTTGCTATCAGTTGGCGGTTGGTTTCATAACGGTCGGTTACTTTACCCAACCGATCAGCAACTAAAAAGAGCAACTCTTTTTCCTCATTAAGAAATGATGGAGTTTTTCCACCCTGCTCATCATCATTCATAAAAACTTCCACTGTGCCCTGTTCAGGCATTTTTGTGAGAAGTGGCTGACTTATTTTTATTCTTGTTTCCCGAAAGGGAACTGTTTTGAATTCTTTGTTTTTATAAATGATCCGTACATAGGTTTTACCAGGAAACTGAAAGCCTGATGAAATAAACTGAACTGATTCCTGAAGAATTTCGTCCAGCAAAATGCCTGGTTTTTCAATAACGGACGAAATTGAATAAAGACTTCTCATCTCTTTTAGCCGTTCCCCCAGCTCAAATGTCAGTTTCCTGTTTTCTCTTTCGTTCTCAGTAAGTTCTTTATTTAATTGTTTTAAATGTTCTTCTTTCTTTTTTCTTTCAGTAATATCCTGAAAGGAGCCATATATCTGAATGACTTTCCCGCTATCGTTCTTCCGTGCAAACCCCTGTGTTGTGCAAAAAGCCGTTTTCCCATCGCCACGTATTATTTCCACATCGAGCTCATACGATTCACCGGTTTCTATACATTTTCGCACCGCTTCATCCAGCATTTTCATACTGTCAGCCGAATAAACACCGGGATGCTCCGCATAAGATACTGCTCCCAGTTTAGGATTTCTTCTGAATATATGAAATAGTTCTTCTGACCATGTAACCTTATCTGTAGCAATTTCCCAGTTCCAACTGCCCACATGGGCAATTTGCTCTGTTCTTTTCAGAATAGCAGTTTTCTTTTTTAATTCCCGTTCGGCTTTTTTACGCTGTGTAATGTCCTGAATTGTACCTTTTAACTGCACACATTTACCGTTTTCCATTTTAGGGTTTCCCTGAGTTGCTACCCATAAGTTTTTCCCTTTTGCAGTAATAAACGGCAACTCAAGACTGTATTTCTCCCCCTTTTCAATGGCCCGCTCAACTGCTTTTTCAATTTTATGACGGGCTCCTTTGGGATAAAAGTCGATGGCAGTCGACAGGTCGGGCGTGTAATCATCCGAAACTTCATGAATTTTAATTGTAGTATCTGTCCAGTAAACCTTTTGGGTGTCCAAATCAATTTCCCAGCCACCTACCTTTGCCATTTCCCCGGTTTCTTTCAATAACCCGAGGTTCTTTTTAAGGTGTAATTCCGTCTCTTCCAGTTTTATTTCATTGTTTAATTCTTTACAAATCCGTTTTAATACCCGGGGCAATATTTCCAGGAATTCAGGATCTTTCACAATGTAGTCGCGGCTTCCCATTTTCATCATCTCCACCGCAATTTTTTCGTTGCCAAAACCTGTTAGTGTAACAAAATTCGGAGAGTAACCGTATTTTTCCTGAAGCTTTTGAATCAACTGCATCCCGCTCATGTCGGGCAGTTTATAATCTACCAGCAGAATTTCTTTTTTAGTACCGTTTATCAGGGTTAATGCCTGTTTGCCTGTTCCGGCCAATGAAACCTCGTATCCGTGCCGGTTAAGTTCTTTTTGCATTAAACGGCCAGTTCCTTCGTCATCTTCAATAATGAAAATATCGAACTTCTTACAACTGTTTTCTGATTCATCCATCTTTCGGCAATTTTAAAAAAGGTTTGTAATTGTTAAAAATCTTACCTGGAATCAACTATCAAAAATCGTATTCTATATTTTTAACTCGGGCACTTCCACAATCAAAAGGAATAAACCCAACTGCCGAATGGCAGCCACAAACTTATCGTAATCGATGGGTTTGGCAATGTAGCTGCTGCAACCCAGCTCGTGGCATTTTTCAATTTCGCGCGGGTCGTCGGTGGTGGTAATCATAATCACAGGCATTTTTTTGAGTTTCTCATCCTGTTTCACTCTTCGCAGTACTTCTATGCCATCTACTTTTGGCATTTTTATATCGAGCAGCAACAGCGATGCAATATCTTTTACCTGTTCCTTTTCTTTTTTCTCATCAAACAAAAAATCCAGGGTTTCCTTTCCGTCTTTAAAATGAATGATTTCATTCATCAGCCCGGCCCGTTTTAAATTACGTTTGATCAGCGATGCATGTCCTTCATCGTCTTCAGCCAAAATAATTTTAAGTTCTTTTTTCATTTCCTGAGGTTTTTTCAATTGATTTACTGGTTATTTCTGTCCGGTATAAATATAATAAATTTTGTTCCCTTTTCAATTTCCGATTTCATTTCTATTGTACCATTGTGCTTTTCCACAATCTGTTTTATAATATTCATTCCCAGCCCTATTCCCGGTTTTTTCGGATCGAGTTTTTCAAACAATCCAAAAATCTTCTCCCGGTATTCCGGTGCTATACCAATTCCATTATCTTCAACCGTATATGTGCATCCATTATTTTCTTTTTTACCAGATAAAATGATTTTGCCGGGGCGTTCCGAATCAAAAAATTTCATCGAATTCCCGATTAAATTCGAAAACAACTGGTTCATCTGTAAATCATCGCCAGTGCAGGCAGGCAAATCATCCACTATAACCTCCACCTTGTTTTTATCAATTTCAAATTGAAAATTATCGAGCACCTGTTTTATCAACTGGTTCATATCGAGTTCTCGGAATGTCAGTTTCTGACGCCCGAGCCTCGAAAGCGCCAGCAATCCTTTTAACAGATTATCCATTTTTGTAGTGCTGGAGGTAATATAATGAATGGCTTCCGGTAT
>DATFJO010000553.1:0-7228 GCA_035269145.1 Tangfeifania sp.
ATAAACATCCCCACAAACGGCGACCAGCTAATCCACCAGGCCCAGTAGAATACAGTCCAGTCGCCCTGCCAGTCAGATTGCTGGTAGGTTTCTGTCCACGATGAGAGAGTAAAAAAGTTTTGAACGTATCCACCTACGTTCTGAACAAATGAATCGAAAATGAATAACGTCGGCCCTACAATAATCATGAACATCAGGAATACTGCCCCAATTACCATATTTATCTCACTCAGTCGCCTTACACCGGCACTTAATCCGGCAACAACCGATCCGGTTGCGGCCAGAGTAATTAGTGTAATGAGTATAACCTGTGAGGTAATTGTGTCTGGTAAATTAAAAAGATGGGCTAATCCTGCACTTACCTGCTGTACACCAAGTCCGAGCGAAGTTGCCAGACCAAAAAGAGTTGCTACAACAGCCATTACATTGATTACTTTTCCCCATGGGCCATGCACTTTGTCTCCGAGAAGCGGATAAAAAATCGAGCTGAAAGTAAGTGGTAATTTTTTATTAAAAGTGAAAAATGCCAGCGACATTCCTACCAGGGCATACATTCCCCATGGATGTAGTCCCCAGTGTAAAAAGGTAATTTCCATTGATTCACGTGCCGCTTCAACGGTTCGTGGTTCAGCACTGGGCGGATTGATAAAGTGATTGATGGGCTCACCTACACTCCAGAATAAAATACCAATTCCCATTCCTGCGCTAAAAAGCATGGCAAACCAGGCTCCCTTCGAAAATTCGGGTTTGGCATTGCTTCCTCCCAGTTTAATTTTACCATATTTACTAAATGCAATGTAAATTACAAAAAAGAGGAAAAAATTCATCGACAGTATAAAAAACCATCCGCCAAAGTTGGATATTGATGTTTGAACTGCCGAAAAAACCTTGTCCATTGGTTCGCCAACAATTAGTGTGACGGCAATAAAAAGAACGATTATTATTGCTGCCGGCCAAAAAACAGGGCCGTCTACATCAAAGTATTTGTTGGTGCTTTTCAGGTGGGCCTCACTGTCGTAAGGAACTTTCTCTTTTTCTGCCATAATTTATTTTAATAAAAGCCAGACTTAGCTTTGCTGTTTTTTATTTTATCAGATTATTCCACATTATTTTAAACCATGAAACTGGTTTCACTTATTTATATTACAGATACATCTTGCAAATTGTTTTAAAATATTCGGGATAGCTTATTTCGTAGATAATTACTACTTATCGGACTGACTGTGAATAGGTGGTTAAATTTAAAATCGCTTTTGGATAAAGAAAAGTTTGAATTGCTCCCCTGGCAAACATGAAAAGCGACATTGCCAGCCACAGTGCGTGGTTCCCCCAAACAGGATGAAGCAAATAATAAATAGGGGCAAATACCAGAAATGCTGAAGCCAGCAGTGCATTCCGCATTGATTTGGAGGCAGTGGCGCCAATGTAAATACCATCCCAGATAAATGAACTGAAACTGGCCAGCGGAATAAAAATAACCCAAATAATATAAGGTTGCGCCCCGCTAATTACCTCTTCCTGGGATGTGAGCAGCTTCAGGATGAAATTTATGCCCGAAAAGTAAATGACCACAAACATCACTGCCAGTCCGGTTCCCCAGATAAAGAGCAGCTTAACTACTTTTTTGAGCTGGCTGAATTCACGGGCACCGATAAACTTACCTACCAGCGCTTCGCCGGCAAATGCAAACCCATCGATGAAAAAAGAGAAAAACAGCAACATTTGGATCAGAAGTGAATTAACGGCCAGAATAGTATCGTTGGTGCTGGCTGATTTCGATGTAAAAAATGTAAACACCAGGATGATGCAAAAACTGCGAATAAAAATGTCGGTATTTACCCTGAAGAAGGAAGCCATTTTATTCAGGTTCGTTGCTGCCTTCATTTTAAAAAAGGGGAGAAGATGGAGGTATTTTCGGCTGAAAAGATACAATGCAAGCAATAATCCGATATATTGCGAAAGAGCTGTTCCAAGTGCCACTCCGGCCGATTTCATTTCCAGGACAAAAACAAAAAATACGCTTAATAAAATGTTGGCAATATTCGAAATGATAGCGATAATCATGGGGTAACGGGCATTTTGCATGCCCAGGAACCAGCCACTGAAAACAAACAAACCAAGTGCTGCCGGTGCTGCCCACACCCGGATGCGAAAATATTCGTTAGCCAGCATTTCTACCTCGGGGCTGCCGCCAATAGCTTTAAAGCTGAGCCATGCAACAGGAGACTGAAGCGCAAGAATAATAAGTGCAATCAAGGTAGAAACGATTAGTGCGCGTCCCAAAATTGTAATTTGTTCGGCCGGTTTCTTTTCTCCAAAAGCCTGGGCTGCAAATCCGGAAGTGCTCATTCTCAGAAACCCGAAACTCCAGTAAATAAAGTTGAAGATGACAGTTCCCAGTGAAATGGCTCCAATGTAAACCTCGGAAGTCAAATGTCCCATTAGGGCTAAATCAATCAATCCGAGCAACGGAACTGTAATGTTGCTGATAATGTTGGGTGCTGCTAATTTGAGAATGTCGCGGTTCATGCTTTAAAACGAGAGACAAAGGTAGCAGTTTTGATTTTTTGCCGTCCACTCAGATGATTTTAACAAATGAAAATCAGCAAATGGTAATGTTGTTTTTTTTGTTGGCGTCAATAAATCAGACATATCCACCGCATTCTATTCTGTATGAAATAAAAAATCCGTATTAATCAAAGGATTGAATGAACAATAAAGGAATAAAAAGTGTTTTTATCTGTAAATAGTTGGATAGAACGAAAACAGAATGTATATTTGTTTGAAGACAAAAATACATTTTATTCTTAAACAATAAAAGTATTTAATATTATGGCATTTGAATTACCAAAGTTAGGATACAGTTACGATGCATTGGAACCAAACATCGATGCACGTACTATGGAAATTCACCACTCAAAACATCATGGTGGTTATACAACAAAATTGAACAATGCAGTTGAAGGAACCGAGTTGGAAGGAAAAACAATTGAGGAGATTTTGAAAAATGTTTCGAAACATTCCACTGCAGTAAGAAATAACGGAGGAGGATATTACAATCATAATTTGTATTGGGAAATTTTAGCGCCCGGTGGGGCAAAAACGCCTCAGGGTGAGCTGCTCGATGCAATTAATGACTCGTTTGATTCTCTCGAAAACTTTCGGGAGGCTTTTGTTCAGGCCGCACTTACGCGGTTTGGATCAGGTTGGGCTTGGTTGGTTCTTCAAAACAATAAGCTGGCGGTTTCGTCAACGCCCAACCAGGATAATCCGCTGATGGATGTTGCGGAAGTTCAGGGAACGCCCGTTCTGGGAATCGACGTGTGGGAACACGCGTATTACCTGAATTACCAAAACAAACGTCCGGATTATGTAAATGCTTTCTGGGATCTCATCAACTGGGACGAAGTCGCCAGGCGGTTTAAAGGTTAGTTGATTTTTGGTTTTTTTCCCCGGGGCAGAGGTCCCGGGGTTTTTCTTGTCCTGTTGCAAATTATTATGTTTAGCATTCTCTGATTGTTTGTCAATTCATCAACGATTGTTTACTTTTATCTTATTGTTTCAAAATCCGAAATGTCAATAATAATAAGGTTGTAAATGGCCAATCAGGAGGGAAAGCGGGAAATTGAAAAACAACTCCGGGATCTGGAGCAGAAATATTCCGAATTGAAAATCGATCTGGAGGAAAAAAATGCAATGCTGCAGGAAGAACGGGAAAAACGGTTGTTTTACCAGCGGATTGCAGATTTTACTTTTGGCTGGGAATTGTTGATAGAACCGGATGGCAAACTTGTTTACTGCTCTCCGTCGAGCCAGGACCTTACCGGTTTTGCAGCCAACCAGATTTTAACCGCACCTTCGCTTTCGGAGCTTTTGGTTTACCCGGATGACCAGGGAAAATTCGATGATTTTCTGAAACGTTCACTCGACCAGTTGATCATCAATCAATCATTGGAATTCAGAATTCTCACCCGAACCCGGCAAATCAGGTGGTGCTCGCTAAACATCAGGGGAGTATACAACAAGCAGGGGCGTTACCTCGGAATCCGGGCTTCTGTTCACGATACTACCAAACTAAAGCGTGCCATGGGGCATATTCATAATTTGTCTGCCGGCCAGGAATTGGAGAGCCGAACCCGTCAGCGTCTGAAATCGGAACTCGATGTGAAGGAACGTGAGATGATTGGAATTTTACTGCAGCTTTCGCAACGAAATGAATTGATATCACTTGTAGCAAAAAGTCTGGAGAAAATCGTTCAGGAAAACAATGAACATGGAAATCTGAAATTGAAAGAATTGCTGGCAACAGTTCAAGAAGTCACTCCTGCGCCTGTTGAATGGGAAATGATTGCGGTTCAGTTGGAAAAATTGCATCCCGGATTCCTGGATCGTTTAATGGTGAAATATCCAACATTAACTCCAAAAGAAACAAAACTGTGCGCCTGTTTGAAACTGGGGCTTTCCAGTAAAGAAATTGCGGGCCTGAACAATATTGTTCCCAAAAGTGTGGAAATTGCCCGCGTACGGTTAAGAAAAAAACTTCACCTGAACCACTCAGTCCGGTTGGTAAATCATCTTGAAACTATTTGAGTTAGGATTCTTGAACTTTTTGGAATTCTGTTGTAGGGTTATGATGTTTAATTTTTGCTTGTATATCAAGCAATATCATTAACCATGTAAGGTTTGTTGTTTTATTGAAAGTGTAATTGTTAGGTTTTAGAGGATTGTATTATTCAGAATGCAATATATTTGAATGTTTAAAACCTGAGAATATGACGCATTACACAAAAAACGATTATTACCGCTCACTGCACGACGATGAAATTGGTCAGCTAATTTACCAGGGGTGTTCTTCTTCCGACTGGAACCTAATAAAAGTGTCCGGCGATTTCATACCCGATAACATTGAAAATACAAAATTCTCCGGGCATATTCGTTTGGGAAGTTTTAACCGGTCGGTAAATCTGGTTGGTGGAATTACATTTAAAACCGGAATTTACAACGCCTGGCTGCACAATTGCGAAGTGGGTAAAGATGCCCTGATTCATAATGTGAGAAGTTACATCGCGAACTACAAAATTGAAGAAGGAGTTGTTATTCATAATGTGACAACAATTGCTGTTGATGGTGAAACTTCTTTTGGAAACGGCGTAAACGTTGAAGCCATTAATGAAGGCGGCGGGCGCGAAATTCCGGTTTACGATTATTTGTCGACTCATGTTGCCTATATTTTATCGCTTTACCGCCACAAACCTCTCGTGGTTTCAGCCCTTAAAAATATGGTGAATTCTTATGCTGATTCTGTTAAAAGTGATTCAGGCCTGATTGGCGCTCATTCCCGGATTCTCAATTGCAACACTCTTTTAAATGTTAAAGTGGGGCAGGGGACACGTATCGATGGGGCCAAAAAATTAAAAAACGGAACCATTAACAGCAACCTCGAAGCACCGGTTGAAATTGGCGAGGGGGTTATTATGGAGGATTTTATTGTATGTTCAGGTTCCCAAATTACCGATGCCACATTGGTTTCCAAATGTTTTGTGGGACAGGGGTGCAAACTCGACAAGCATTACTCGGCAGTAAATTCGGTATTTTTTGCCAACTGCCAGGGCTACCACGGCGAAGCCTGTTCAATTTTTGCAGGTCCGTATACTGTTACTCATCATAAATCGACATTATTGATTGCCGGCATGTTTTCTTTTCTGAACGCCGGAAGTGGTTCCAACCAGAGCAATCACATGTATAAACTGGGACCAATACACCAGGGAATTATGGAGCGCGGAGCAAAAACCACCAGCGATTCGTATGTGCTGTGGCCATCGCACATCGGGGCGTTTTCGCTTGTGATGGGCCGCCACTACAAACATTGCGATACGGCCGATTTCCCGTTTTCGTACCTGATTGAAAGCAAAGATGAAAGTATCCTTGTTCCCGCAATCAATCTGAAAAGTATCGGTACCATTCGCGATACACAAAAATGGCCACGCCGCGATAACCGGAAAGATTCCAACCTGCTCGATTTAATCAATTTCAATTTGCTCAGCCCCTTCACCGTTCATAAAATGATTAAAGGACGTAGTAAATTACTTGCCATCCGCGAAACATCCGGTGAATTTGCCACCCAGTACAGTTTCGATAAAATGAAAATTGAAAAACGGGCGCTCGATCGTGGAATCCTATTATACGAAATGGCCATCTGGAAATTTCTCGGAAATTCGCTGATTACCCGTCTGCATGGCAAAAATATTACCAGTAATGCAGATATCCGGAAAGAATTGCAAACCGACAGTCCGTTTGGAAAAGGACACTGGGTGGATTTATCGGGACTGCTTTGCCCGTATGAAGCTTTGGAGCAGTTGCTGCATGCAGTTGAAAGTGGCGAAATATCCACACTCGAGCAGGTGAATTCCTCATTGCTCACATTGCACAACAATTACTACAACTACGAGTGGACCTGGGCGGCAGATGTATTGGAGAATTTTCACAACAAATTCCTTCGGGAATTTACTTCGGAAGATGTGATTGAAATTGTGACTAAATGGAAAGACAGCGTGCTGGGAATCGACCGGTTGTTGTACGAAGATGCCAAAAAAGAATTTTCGATGACAAAAATGACCGGCTTCGGGATGGATGGACAGAACGGTGCGCGCGAACTCGATTTTACCCAGGTTCGCGGTGAATTCGAGAAGAACGAAACAGTAAATGCCATACGCGAACACATGAAGAAAAAGGAGGCCCTTGGGGACGAAGTTATTGAAAGCATGCGGAAAATTCAGGTAGACGCTCATTTAAAAAAAGAGGCGGTAGCTGCAGGTAATTTAAAAGCCGGTGAAAATTAGCAATGAACCACGACTTTCATTTTAATAACAAATAATCAAAAAAAAACATGTGTGGAATAGTTGGATACATTGGGAATAAAGAAGCTTTGCCGGTTTTGCTGAACGGACTGAAAAAGCTGGAATACCGCGGTTACGACTCTGCCGGAGTTGCTTTGCTCAACGGGAAAACAGATGTGTTTAAAAAAAAGGGAAAGGTTGCGGAACTCGAAGCCTTCATCGGGGATAAGAAATTGCCGGGAAATACAGGAATCGGGCACACACGCTGGGCAACCCACGGAGAGCCGAACGACGAAAACGCGCATCCGCACCAGTCGATGAACGATTATTTCTCAGTTGTTCACAACGGAATCATCGAAAATTACAGTGCATTGAAAGATGACTTAATCGCC
>DATFJO010000554.1:0-2106 GCA_035269145.1 Tangfeifania sp.
TTAAATAATCGATTTTACTATTTACTGCCGGAAATTTCAAAAAGCATCAATATTTTACTAAAACATGCGGATTATACTTACTAATTCTCTCTTTCTGGGGAGTTGCCAAAAATTCTAAATCACATATAAAACTGAAATAAATATTTGAAACTCCTATTTTACGGAGCATGTTTAAAACAGCCCCGGCCGTTCCACCTGTTGCCAATAAATCATCGTGGATTAAAACCACATCGTTTTCATCCAATGCATCCGAATGAATTTCAATTGTATCGGTTCCGTATTCCAGGTCATAAGTTTCAGAAATTTTCACAGCAGGCAATTTACCCTTTTTCCGAACTGGTATAAAACCTGCCCCTAATTCTTTTGCAAGCAGTCCTCCGAAAATAAATCCCCTGGATTCAATACCAAGAACCTTTGTAATATTTTTATCTTTAAATTGCTCCACTATCTCATAGGCAACATATCTCAAGGCATCTTTATCTTTAATTAAAGTTGTAATATCAATAAAATTAATGCCCTCTTTGGGGAAATCAGGAATCTGCCTGATGATACTTTTCAAATCCATACAATTTTTGGTTTTTTTGTTCCACGTGAAACATTACCGACCTAAAAGAATCAATAAAACATTGATATCGGAAGGTGAAACACCGGAAATTCTTTTGGCCTGTCCTATGGTTTTCGGATTAATTTTTTCCAGTTTTTGCCTTGCTTCAGTGGATAAAGATTTTAATTTACTATAAATAAACTTATTTTCAATAGAAATATTTTCAAATTTATCTAACTTTTCAGCGAGTAATTTTTCCCGGTTGATGTATCCTTCATATTTGATTGAAATTTCAGCTCCCTGAACAATTTCCTGTTTTCGTTGCTCAGGAACCCTTTTGAGAAATTCATAAAACGGGGTGATGGTTTGTTCGAGATCAAATATCGAAATCTGAGGGCGCAAAATTAAGTCGTGTAATTTAACACCCTGCTTTAATTCAGTTGTCCCTTTTTCCGTAAGTAACTGATTTACAAACCTTGGCTTAACACTAAATTTTTTAGTAAAAGCAATTATTTGCGAGATAAGTTCAATTTTTTCGTCCAGCAATTTTTTGCGTTCCGGAGAAGCAAGTCCTAAATTATAGCCTTTTTCGGTTAAACGAATGTCGGCATTGTCCTGACGCAGTAAAATTCTGAATTCAGCACGGCTTGTAAACATCCGGTAAGGTTCGTCTACTCCTTTTGTAACCAAATCGTCAATCAGCACTCCAATATAAGCTTCGTCGCGTTTCAATACAAATTCGTTTTCCGGATCGTGACAACGCAAATGGGCATTTATGCCAGCCATTATTCCCTGGGCACCTGCTTCCTCGTAACCGGTGGTCCCGTTAATCTGACCGGCAAAATACAAATTCTTCACTAATTTGGTTTCAAGTGTATGATGCAACTGTATGGGTTCAAAATAATCGTATTCGATGGCATAACCAGGTCTGAAAATTTTTGCTTTCTCTAAACCGGGTATTTTTTGCATAGCTTTATATTGTACATCCCAGGGGAGGGATGAGGAAAAACCATTCAGATAATATTCAACCGTGTTTTCACCTTCAGGCTCAAGAAAAAGCTGATGTTTCTCTTTTTCAGCAAAAGTTATCAGCTTACTTTCAATACTCGGGCAATAACGAGGCCCGGTACTTTGAATGGTACCATCGAACATTGGTGCAACATCGAAACCGGTTTCCAGTTCGTTATGAACATTCGGATTTGTATAAGTTATCCAGCACGACCTTTGCTTAAGCTTTGATTCTGTATTGGGCAGATAAGAAAATTTAAAATAGTTATCATCGCCTTTTTGTTCGGTTAATTCTGAAAAATCGATTGTACGGCCATCGATGCGAACAGGAGTTCCGGTTTTAAGTCGTCCTGTTTTAAAACCTTGTTCAAAAAGTTGTTCCGAAATATTATAAGCAGCAGCCTCGCCAATTCTTCCGCCTTTCATTTGCGAAGAACCTACATGAATCAAACCATTTAAAAAAGTACCATTTGTTAAAATAACCGTATTCGATTGAAAATCAACACCAATTTTGGTGCGTACACCTCTAACTTCTTTATTTTCAATAATTAACG
>DATFJO010000555.1:0-5944 GCA_035269145.1 Tangfeifania sp.
GTGCAGATACCATTCAACTGGTAAGTACAATTTACAAAAACGGCCCTTCGGTTGTTGCTGATATTTTAAAAGAAATGAATGAGTGGATGGATAAAAAAGAGTATAAATCGCTGGATGATTTCAGGGGAAAACTTTCCCGGAAAAATATGAAAGATCCGTTTACTTATCAGCGTGCCCAATACATCGATATTCTGATGAATTCAGAAGATATTTTCAATAAATACCCGATGAGGTAAAAAAAGCATTTCAAAAAAATAATGAAAGCAGGGATCAGTTGGTTCCTGCTTTTTTTTAGACTTTTTTTTGCGTTTCAAAATCTGATTGTTTACTGCTGAATATCTCCCGAAAAACAACAGCTAAAAGTATCGTTTTAATTTACCGGCTTTCTAAGCATTTCTGAACTTAAGAATAAGCAAAATCTCCTTTTGGTTTAAGACACTGATATGATGATTAACCCGAACAGAATCTTTTACTTTGTATTGTACAAAAAAGCAAATACAACGTTCAAAAAAGATATTTAAAATACGATGGGAAAAATTGAGGACAGATTGATTTTTCCATTACAAACCCAAAAGTGAAAAACCAATAAAAGGTAGTGGACGCTTTCAAAAAATACCGTGTCAGATTAATTTCTGTCACGGTTTTTTGTTTTAGTACCATTAACGAATCAATATTTTATTACCGGTTGTTTTTTCTTTTCTTTTCAAAAAAAAGAGAACCTGTAAAAACGAACAGGTTTAATTCATGCATTAAAATAAGCGCACTTATGATAATTATTTTTCATGAATTAAACAGGCTAAACGTATTCCACTTCCACCTTTTTAAAAAACTTATTGGTCAGAATTTTAACAATCCGTTTAACAACAAATTTCCGTAATTCCAGCTCCAGAGGCTGTTCCGGATCCTGATGCGCCCAGTTGATTCGCGTACCAACAACAATATCAATAATGTCATGTTGAAGCAGCAATTTTACTACTTTCTCTGCTGGGCTGTCTTGTAGGCGAGTGTCGCTGTTAAAGTTCTCGAGAATTTCTTCCACTTTCCCCAGTGTAAGTATACCTTCGGTAATCATTTCAAAGCCCTCCATTTTTGCAGGAGGCGGCAACGCATGCGGGTTTTTGGCGGCATGTTCTATCTCTACTTCCATGTTCAGTTCGCGGGCAATGATTTCAGCGGTGGTTCCTCCGCAAATTATTTTTTTGCCGTTAAAATCCCTGATGCGATCCACAAAATCATAATCTTTGATTTTATAGAACGGCGGGCCGGTAATCAGCATAAAATTCCGGGGTTCCCTAAAATAAATAACACCGCAGGTAACGTCGTCTTTTACCTCGAAATTATCGTTTACCGATGCCTGGTTAACAATTTTGCGGGCAAGCTTTGTCGCCGAAATGTCGGGCATGCGGTTTATTTGGTTCTGTGCAAATTCATGAATCTTTTCCAGGCCCCATCCCATTGGGTACCGGTTGTTTCCCAATCCCGATTGTGTTACGCCATCGGTCACAAAAATCATCCGGTCTTCTTTTTTTGCTCTGAATTCCCGGCAGCGCAGCACTTTACCCACATTTTCCTTTCCCCGCACTTCCAGTTCGTACTCTTTGGGTTGATAAGGTTTGCCGTTTCTGAAAATCATTACGGGGGGGTTGTCGTAGTTGATGATGCGAACTTTTCCGTCGGTTTCAATTTCCACAAGAGTAAAGGTGGCATAGCTTTCTTTGCCATCGCTGCTTTTGGGCAGGGCTTCCATAATAATTTTGGCTGAAATTTCGGGCTTGGTATGAAACATGGCATACTTCAGTGCCATGGTTGCAGTAAGTGTGGCCAGCACACTGGCTTTTATTCCGTGCCCGATACCGTCGCTTAGCACCAAAATAGTCCGGCCTTCTTCCCTGAAAATGTCAGACTGAAATACATCGCCACAGGCAATTTCGCCTTTTGGCCGTTTTTGCTGAACGTCTATTTCAACATGATAATTGGTTTTATTCGTCATCTCCATAACGGTATGATTGTATAATTGAGTTTAACAGTTCTTCGGTCTCAGCAGCATTTTCTCCGAGCAGGTAAGCAATTTTCTGCACTGTTTCAATGTTTTGTTCTTTAATTCGCTGGGCCCTGTTAATAATTTCATCGCGTACCAGAAGCGGGGCCGACATGTCGCGGATAACTGCACCCACAACTTTCTGTTTAAACAAAGTTACTACTGAAACATGAAGTAGCCTGTCGTTGAACCTGATATCGCGATCAAGCATTTCTTCACCGGAATTCAGGATGCTCGAAAGCATTTTAAAAATTACTTCAGGCACCAGCACTTTCACATCGGCACCTTTCAACCCGGGGATTGTTTCATACAGTTCAGTTGTTTCTTCTCCCATCAGGCGGGCAAAACTTTCGTTCGAATCTATTACTTTGTGGTTCTGATCCATCAGGATGATTCCCAAATTGATTTTATGCATCATGTGCGAAGAAACCTCCATGGATTGCTGGGCTTTTTCGAGTCGTCTTTCGGTTTTCTTGAGTTGGGTTATGTCGTTAATCGACCCCACAATCCCTACTATATTATTATCGTTATCGCGTATAACAGCTTTGTTCAGCACTACATTCAGCTTGCTGCCATCTTTTTGCCTGACTTCAGTTTCGTAAACCTGAACATCGGGATGGGCAACCAGCTCCTTATCGCGCCCCGAATAAATATCTGCCATCTCCTTTGTGTGAATTTCATAAACTGATTTCCCGATGATTTGCGCTTTGGGCCTTCCGGTAAATTCTTCGTGTGCTTTGTTGCACATTTGGTAAACGCCGTTTAAATCGCGGTAAAAAATGGGAATCGGCAGTCCGTCTATAATTTTTTGGTAAAATTCCGGGTCATCGATATTGCCGGTCAGGAATGATTTTTTGTCGTATATCATAGCAGCAGTTTTTTATTCGTTTGATTTTTGATGGTTAAAGTAAAGAATAAATGGCTTATTTCAATTCATTTTAAATCATCTTTTAAAACAGGAAATCTTGATTTTTAACAGGATTTTAAAATTCTGTTCGGTTATCTTTGTGGTACTTGCGTTATTGTTAATAACTTAAAATTACTGAAAAACAGAACTGTGAAAATTAGTGAAATTATTCGTCATACCGAGGCAAAGATTTCCGCAGGAAATTTAACCGACGACAAAAACATGGAAAAGGCATTCAGCTCCGATTTGATGAGCGATGTGTTAACGCTTGATGAGGAAAATATCCTGCTGATATCGGGGCTGGCCAATGTGCAGTTAATCCGCACTGCCGAAATGGCCGACATCAGCGCAGTTTTGCTGGCCCGCAATAAAAAGGCTACTCCCGACATGATTGAACTGGCCAATGAAAACGGGCTGGTAATACTGGAAACCCCGTATTCGATATACAAAGCCAGTGGTGTTCTTTATTCAAACGGATTAAAAGAGGTGTATTAATGGCACTGAAGCTGGATTTTATAATTGAGGGAAGGAACTTTTCAAAAGCCGGAAAAGCATCGAGCCAGATTAAAAAAGTACTGAAACAGCTCGATATCGACACAAAAATTATAAAATCAATAGTTGTTGCCATATACGAGGCCGAGGTTAATGTTGCAGCACATGCTTACAGCGGAAAACTTACTGCCGGCATTGGCGAAAATGAAATTGAAGTTGTAATTGCCGATAAAGGCCCAGGCATTGAGGATATCGGTAAAGCCATGGAAGCCGGTTTTTCAACTGCCTCGAAAGAAGTGCGCGAGATGGGATTTGGCGCCGGTATGGGGTTGCCAAATATTAAAAAGAATACCGACGAAATGAAAATCGAGAGCAAAGTGGGCGAGGGGACAACCCTTCGGTTTAAATGTTTTTATTGATGGAAAAAGAACGAAAATACCATGCAATCAGGGTCGATGCCGAAAAATGTTTTGGATGCACACACTGTATGAAGATCTGCCCCACCGAGGCTATTCGCATTGAAAATGGTGTGGCTGTAATTCACGACCAGCGCTGTGTTGATTGCGGTAACTGTTTGCGCGCCTGTCCGGTAGATGCTTTTTATGTGGAGCAGGATGAATTAAGCCAGATTAATGGTTACAAGTACCGCGTTGTTTTGTTTCCTTCGGTTTTTATTGGTCAGTTCCCGGAAATTTACTCCGAAGGTCAGATTTATGAAGCATTGCTTGAATTGGGTTTTACCCACATTTTTGAAGTGGAACAGCCTGCCGGCTGGCTCATGGAATCCATAAAAGACAACTACCGCGAAAATACCGATCGCCCGTTGATTTCTTCATTCTGCCCGGCTATCGTCCGGTTGATTCAAACAAAATATCCGTCGCTGGCTGATAATGTTGTCAAAAGAAAAGCGCCACACGATTTGGCGGCCCATTTTGTTATTGAACAATTGAAAAAACAAG
This sequence comes from Tangfeifania sp., assembly GCA_035269145.1. Classification (GTDB taxonomy): domain Bacteria; phylum Bacteroidota; class Bacteroidia; order Bacteroidales; family Prolixibacteraceae; genus Tangfeifania. The sequence continues at coordinate 4,397 of DATFJO010000555.1, forward strand.
GGGCAAAAGAAGATGAGATCGGTTTATTTTATGTATCGCCCTGTTCGGCTAAAATGGCGGCTGTAAACCAGCCGGTTGCTGAAAAGGAATCGATTGTAACCGGAATCATCAACATGCAGGATTTATTCAACCGGATTCTGAAACTCATTCCTTCACACGAAAAATCCGACACTTCAAAATTCAGGGAATACCTTAGCCGCGAAGGAATCCTATGGAGCTTGCCGCGTGGCGAAACAGCCTGGTTTCGTAAAAAATCGATGGCCATCGACGGGATTCATAATGTGGTGAAATTTCTTGAACGGCTCGAAAATGACGAAGTCCCCGAGCTTGATTTTCTGGAACTGAAATCGTGTAACCAGGGTTGTGCGGGCGGAATTTTGCTAACCGGTAACCGGTTTTTAACCGTTGAACGTCTGCAGAAAAGAGCAGCACATTACCCAAAAGCTTCGCAACTAAATACGCCTGAAGACGAAAAATCAGTGGTAAAGGAAAAACTTGTTTCGGATAAAATTCAGCCGCAGCACGTTTTTATTCTGGATAAAGATCGTTCGAAAGCAATAGAAAAACTACAGCGTATAAATAATATTCTTTGCCAGTTGCCCGGCCTCGATTGCGGTGGTTGCGGTGCACCCAACTGCCATGCACTGGCCGAAGACATGGTGCAGGGAAAAGCCAGAATGACCGACTGTGTTTTTCTTCAATGTAAATATGTAAAAGAGCAAAAAACTGATCCGCAAAAAGCCTGGAAAAACGTAGAAAAAACCTGGGGTGAAAAACGTTTCGAGGCCGATTGCAACAAAAAAGGAGGAAGAAATGAAGGTTTCTGATTTGGTAAAAAAATACAACCTGAAAATTTTTTCAGGAGAACAGGGTTTGAATAATGAAATTTCAGGAGGGTATGTGTCCGACTTACTGAGCGATGTAATGGGGAATGCTGCTGAAAATGAAGTTTGGATAACTTTACAAACCCATCAGAATGTAATGGCCATTGCTTCGCTGAAAGACCTGGCGGCAGTTATTCTGGTAAAAGGGTTGGAGCCCGACGAAGATACGCTGGAACACAGCAACGAAGAAGGAGTTCCGTTGCTAAGTACTTCCATGCAAACTTTTGAAATGGCCGGGAAATTATTTAATGATTTAAATACTGGGTGATGCAGCAGTTCCGGGCCGATTTACATATCCATACGTTACTATCGCCCTGCGGAGATGTGGAAATGACTCCCCGGAACATTGTGCAAAAAGCCAAAGCCAGTCGCCTCGATATTATTGGAATTACCGACCATAATTCAACAAAAAATGCCCTGTTAGTTAAAAAATTGGCCGAAAAAGAGGGGATTTTTGTACTGACCGGCGCCGAAGTTACCACCCGCGAAGAAGTACACTGCCTGGCATTCTTTGAAACGGAAGATCAGTTGAGCCAGTTTCAGCAATACATTGATGAAAATATTACCAAAATTCCCAATAATGAATAATATTTCGGTTACCAGCCTGTAATCGATGAGGATGAGAATATCCTTGAAATGATTCCGTATTATTTGCCGGCTGCTT
>DATFJO010000556.1:0-2121 GCA_035269145.1 Tangfeifania sp.
CTGAATTTGAAGCGATGGTGAAATGGATTGCTGAGAATGCCGGCAAAGAAACTCCGCTGCATCTGTCGCGTTATTTTCCGCAGTATAAAATGGATGCTGCGCACACCTCGGTTGAAAAACTGAAAGAGTTGTATTCCATCGCAAAAAAGCACCTCTACCATGTTTACCTCGGAAATGTGAGTGACAGTCACCGGTCATCCACATTTTGTCCGAATTGCGGTGAAATGTTTCTGGAACGAAACCGGTACAGTGTAGAGTTGGAGCCTGATTTTAACGGCAGATGCCCCAATTGTGGAAATGAAATCAATTTTGTTATTTGAATTCATCAAAATTAAAGGAATTAAAGCTCTGTTTTTTCGTCTGAATTTCGTATCTTTTTATCTGAAATTTGAATCCATTAAATTCTTAACAAATGACGTACGAAGATTTTGTAAATCAACCTGAATTTCAGCAAATGCTGGAAGAAGCTGAAGCCCTGCGTCCAAAAATCTTTTCAGATGTAATTGACGACGAAGGACATCAGTATGTGGATCTGGTGCAGGAAGGAGGCGGTGTTTTGGGAATTGCGCTCGTGGGATATACCTATATCCTTGAAACGGCAGGAATCCGTTTTTTTCACCTCGCAGGAACTTCGGCAGGTGCCATTAATACTTTGGTTTTAGCAGGGATTGACAGCATTGAAAAAGAAAAATCGAAGGCTGTGCTGGATATTCTGGCCCGGCAGGATTTGTTCGAATTTGTAGATGGCGATCCTACTTTAAAAAGCATTATTCAGCGTGTAATAGAAGGAACACCATTCAAAAAAATGCTGGGCAAACTTTTGTGGAACTACAAAAAAATCAAAAAGGCGCTGTTTATTAATTTGGGGCTAAATCCGGGCAATAAGTTTGAAAAATGGATTGAAACAGTCCTAAAATCGTCGGTTAATAACGTGGAGACCATTGGTGATATTCTGGAAAAACGCGGGAAGAAACATTTTCCGGCTGGTTTGCGAAACCGGCTGACGGGTGAACCGGTAACCGATGATTATGCCCGGATGTATATTATTGCTGCCGATGTTACCACACAAACCAAGGTGCAGTTTCCTGAAATGGCCAGTCTGTACTGGGGCGACAAAATGTGGGAACAATCGCCGGCAAAAATGGTTCGTGCATCCATGTCGGTGCCGTTTTTCTTTGTGCCTTTCGAGATTAAAAACATTCCCGGGGCCGGGAAACCTGCCAACGAACAGTGGATGAAATACGCCAACTTTCACGGTAAAATTCCCGAAAAGGTAAAATTTGTGGATGGCGGAATGATTTCCAATTTCCCGATTAATGTGTTTCATGCCAAAGCCGCAGGCCCGCCGCGTAAACCTACTTTTGGAGTGAAGCTGAGCGCTTACCGCGACGAATGTGCCGACGTGGACGATCTGGGCGGTTTTGTGGGCTCGATGGTTAGCACCATGCGCCACGATGCCGACAATGAATTTTTAATCCAAAATCCTGATTTTGAGAAACTGATTTGTTTCATTGATGCCGACAAAGATTTTAACTGGCTCAATTTTAAAATGAGCGATGAAAAGAAAAAAAGATTGTTTTTGCTGGGCGCTCAAAAAGGACTCACTTTTTTAAATAAATTTGACTGGACGAGGTACAAAGAATTACGAAGATTAAAATCAGAAACCGAAAAAATTTAGATGAGACTATTCAGGCCAGAAGTTTTTCAGGGAAATTTGAACCGAAAGAATTATTTTGAAGGCTGGTATTTTAAACATGTTTCCGAAAACCGGGAACATGTTTTTTCATTTATTCCCGGCATTTCGCTTACAAAAGACGACAAACATGCGTTTGTGCAGTTTATTAACGGCATAACCGGGGAAACGGCGTATGTAAAATATCCGCTTTCTGATTTTAGTTTTTCAAAGAATAAATTTGAAGTGGGAGTTGGAGATTCTCATTTTTCTGAAAAAGGAATTCAGTTGAATATCGATTCGCCGGAATTAAAAGTTAGTGGCGAACTGAAATATTCAAATTTGGTAAAATATCCAAAACGCCTGATTTCGCCCGGAATTATGGGCTGGTACTCGTTTGTGCCGTTTATGGAATGCAAGCACGGAATTGGTTCGGTACTTCACTCGCT
>DATFJO010000557.1:0-2155 GCA_035269145.1 Tangfeifania sp.
TTGTGGTCAGGGTAGTCGGTCTGAAAATTCAAAATGTTTTCAATTCGCGCACCTCTGAAAGAATAAATACTCTGCGCGTCGTCACCAACCACGCAAATGTTTTTGTGCTGCGCCGATAATTTCTTGATAATCAAATATTGAGCATAATTTGTATCCTGGTACTCATCTACCAACACATAGTCGAACTTTTGCTGATACTTTTCAAGAATTTCCGGGTGGTCGCGAAACAGCAGGTTGGTTTTCAGCAACAAATCATCAAAATCCATGGCACCTGACAGATAACAGCGTTTGGCGTATTCCTTGTAAATTTCAGCAATTGCCGGCATCCGCATACTTTTGTCGGCCAGTCTCACTTCCGAATTTTGTGAATAAGCCACCGGGGTAATCAGGTTATTTTTGGCCATCGAAATGCGGGCTGAAACTACCCCCGGCTTGTAGGTTTTATCGTCGAGCTGAAAACTTTTAATAATCGTTTTAATGAGACTTTTACTGTCGGCCGAATCATAAATCGTAAAATTCGACGGGTATTTTATCACTTCGTGTTCGGTGCGTAACATCCGGGCAAAAATGCTGTGGAACGTTCCCATCCATAAATAACGGGCAGTGTTCTCGCCCACAATTTCAGCAATTCGTGCCTTCATTTCGCGTGCCGCCTTGTTGGTAAAAGTGAGCGCCAGAATAGTTGACGGCCGGGCACCCTGTTTCAGCAAATGAGCAATCCGGTAAGTCAGCACACGCGTTTTGCCCGACCCGGCTCCGGCAATAATCAATGCGGGCCCTTCGGTTTGAACCACGGCTTCGTGTTGTGTTTTATTTAAAACTTTCAGGTAATCCAGTACCATTTATTTCTCTTTCTGATTTTAAAAACACAAATGTAAAAGATGTTTTTCCAAACACTGTTTATATTTTGCTCATTTTTCAACAAATTTGGATATTCTGTTTGAAGACCAGCCAAAATTCCGATTTTTGTAGTTTCTGAAACAATTAAATAAAAATTATACGTTAATATTGTAGCTTAAAGTACCGCAGTTTTTATGAAGACGAAAAGTTACGCATACCTCATTTTATTTGCATTATTCTCTGTGTTTACTCCTTTTGCAAACGGGCAAATTACAGCCCCGGGTGCAGCAGGAACGGCCCAAACAGAATACCCGGTTTTTAATGAAACCGACAATATTTATGTTTTTTGTGTTTCAGGAGAAAGTGAATCTACGGCAACCCTGCAGATTTCAACCGAACTGGAAGGAACCAAAACATTTCTTTGGGAACAATACAACGAAGTAACCGGTGAATTTGAATTGTATTTTTCGGAAGGTACAGAAGCCACTCAATCAGAAATTTCGGGGCTCGAAGACGGCGGTTACCGGGTTACAATCACCCAGGGCGAAACCACTGAAATATACCGTGCCTGGGTTTTTAACAACTGGTTTACTGCCAGTGCAAATGTTATTGAGTCGAATTGCGAATCGTTCAAACTCGACGGCTCGTTTATTTCTTCGGGAATGCGGTATTACGACCTTGCCGACAACAGCGAACTGGATGTTTTTAAAGATGTGCAGGTGGAGTGGAAAGAAGGCGAAGTAACCATTGCCACTGTTCAAACGCCCCAGATTTTCAGTCCTCCCACACAGGACACAGAATATACGTTCAGGGTTTATGACCGGTTTGGATGCGAAACAACGGTGAATGTTACTTATGAATCGATTGTTACAAAAGCAGATTTCTCAGTAGACCCGCAAAGCGGCGAAGCCCCGCTAACGGTAAATTTTACCAACCTGTCGGAAAACGGAAACCCCAACCTGTATGAATGGTTTTTTTACCGCGATTTGGATGAAATTAAAAGAGAATCTGAAAATACAGATCAACCCATCGACAGCATCGATTTTGTGGCTTACGATCAAAACCCGGTTTATACCTACGAAAACTCGGGCACATACAATGTAAAGCTGGTTTCTAAACATCAGTCGGAATTCCACGTTTGTGTTGACACAGCATATATTGAAGATTTTATTGTAGTCGATACATCGTTTGTGGCGGTCCCAAATGTTTTTACACCCAACGGCGATGGAACCAACGATGTATTTGCCGTAAAATTCTGGTCGATGCAAAGCATCAAAATTTCCATTTTTAACCGCTGGGGGAAACGCCTTCATTT
>DATFJO010000558.1:0-3896 GCA_035269145.1 Tangfeifania sp.
ATCCACTTAAAAAACAGTGGGTTTTCGATGAGTCGTTCAAAAAAGTTCATTGCCAGGTATTATAGTTTTCAGAAATAAGAGGAACCAGGACAAAAAAAGGGACGGTTTATTTTTATGTTGAAGAACATAGGAAGCTGGAAGTTGGAAGCTCGAAGAAGGAAGATAAGAAGGCTGAAAAAAGCTAAAAGCGTTTAGCGGTTTGATCCGCTTAACGCATAGAGGGGGTCACATAAAATCATTTTTTACGGGAAAACAGAAACAAATTCAGGGTGCCGGTCCCCATTTTTCCGCGCAGGTTTTCCAATAGCCTGTAGACCTGTTTTTTTACCGCTTCGGGATTCAGGTTTAAAAGTTTACCCATTTCCCTATATGTCAAGCCGCTGTTAAATTTCAGAAAAAGCAATTCTCTTTTTTTGCTATCGAGTTTGTTTAACTCCGTTTGCAACTGTTTTAGTTGTTCATCAGAAATTTCTTCTTCTATTTCTTCCAGCGGAAAAGTTAAATCGAAATGTTCCATCATTTCTTCCGGATGGGTGAACCTGTGTTTCTCTTTCAATTTCCGGTAAATAATATTTTTCAGGGTTTTAAATAAATAATACTCCAGCGATTCAGGTTTTCGTAAAACCGGCCCATAGGAATGGATATCGATAAATACATCCTGGATGGCATCTTCGAGCAATGCGCGATGAGAAGTTATTCGTGAACCATAAGAGAATAAAGCATCCACAAATTCATCGTATATCGCCTGAAATGCCTCACGATCGCCTTTCTGGAAATTATCCCAGATGATCTGCCAGTATTCCCTTTCAGCAAATGGATCCACGTTTATTGGTTCATTAGATTATTTAATTCAGGGCTAAAATAGAAAAAAGATAATTAGTTGATGAAAATTTGCTCGTATTTCATTGATTTTGTTTTTTACCCCTCTCCTGCCGGTTTCTCCCCTTTTTAGGGGAGATCGCACTGATGTAACTAACTGCAAAATTTCATATTTTCAGCACACTTTTTTTTAGAACGCTTTTCCCTTATAAGGCTCCGAAGGTCCGAAGGACTCCTTCGGAGAATGCCAATGGCAGAAAATGGCGAAGCCAAAAAGGTAAACTACTATGAATATTTTCATTCCATCAATACGCCCGCTGAAAAACAATCTGACTCAAACCGGCTACTTTTTGATTTTTTTCATCGATATAAATTCTGACGGTGAGGGTACCGTCTTTTACATTTACTGCACGTTCAGTTGTCCAGGTTGATTCACCGGTTTCGAGTGAAAATTCACCTGCTTCAACTCCTTCGAAGCTTACTTTTTGCCAGCTTGGTAAAAACAAATCGCCAAGTTCGGCTCTTATGCGGTATGTTCCGTTTCGCACATTTATTACGTATTCATAAAAATTCTCCGGATTACGGACCTCCGCCGGAGTGTCTTCAAACAGCACTTTTTTAAACCGCGCATTGCCTTTTTCACCTTTAGTTACCCAATCGGTTTTGCCGGCAGTATTCCATCGTCCAAACTGCCAACCCTTTCCGGTGTAGGGCTCCCAACAGGCCAAATTTTTCCGATTTCCGTTAATCCAGCGCGGACGGCCAAAATAAATACGGCCTTTTGAAAAGGTTTTGCTGTAATTTGAGGCTTCCTGAAAATACAATTCATACAACTGCGGGAAACCGTTTACCACGTTGTTAAACCGATCGTCAAAACCAGGAATTGTGTCGGAATGAATTACAACAAACTGCAGGTGCCCCCATTGTGAATCGCCCCAGATTGTCCCGACGGGTTCGCCTCTTACCAACTCCTGCCCTTCTTTTACTACCACATTTTTTTTGAAAAGATGGTTGTAGAGATAAAAAATGCCGGGTTGAGAATTACTTTGAAGCAATACGGAAGCTTGTTGCTCATCTTTGCCCAAATCTTCTTCCACCCAGGCCACTGTTGAATTTTCGATGGCCAGCAACCAGTGCTTTTTTATACCGCGGGCATCGTGCAAATCAAAACCTATTCCTTCGTACGAGCGATAAATAGTTTCTCCGTTTCTTTCTTCCTCACCCAGATACGAAAACATATATGTATCTTCCTCAGTGCTCCACAAAAAACCGTCGTTGTAACTCACCGGGAAAATATACCGGCGAAAATCGAGCAGCGGTTCCCTGAAATTGCTCATGCAAACCAGTGCGTCTTTTTTCAAAAGCCCGTGCACTTTATTGTCGGTTGTCAATGCCTTCACATTTTTATTGTCGGCTATAAATATCCGGATTCCATCGCTTATTTCAGCGGGTGTCCGGCGGCTGACTTTCAGCCAAAGTGTATCCTCTCCAACTGTCAGTTTACTAAAGTGATTTTCGGTTTGAAGCAACCTGACGGTTTGATTATTAAAGCGGATTGAATCGCCCACATTCAGGTTGTAGTAATAACCGTTTCCCCAGGTAAAATCCGGTTGGGAATTTTGTGCCTGCACTCCCATAAGTGCAGTACATAATAATACTATTGTATAAAGTGTACTTTTCAATTGTCCAGTTTGTATTCTTCGTTATTCATGGAAAAAGGAACGTCTTTTTCTTTTTCGTCTAAAAACTGCTGAAACTTTTTCTTCAATTTCTGTTCCTTTTCTGAAAGACTTTCCAAAGGATGCTTTTCAAGCACGTCTTCGGCTGTATTGAAAAAGCGTCCGTCACGGTAGAGTTTGTATTCGCCATCCATCACCCAGCGGTTGTGTTCCCACCTTCCCCACCGTGGCGTATAGTGAATAAAAATTTCTTCGTTCAGCTTTTCCTGCTCTCCGGTTAAAACAGGAACAAAACTTACTCCATCGGTTTTAAAATTTTCGTTTGGAATGCCGGCTGCTTCACAAAATGTGGGAAGAAAATCGTTAAACGAGAGCAGTGCTCCGGTGGTGAGTTTGCTTTTTATTTTTTCCGGCCAGCTCACAATCATTGGCACCCGGTTTCCGCGGTTTATTGACTGGCCTTTCGCTCCCTTAACTTTTCCGTAGGTTGTGGATGAAATTATTGCAGGATGTGTTCCGTTATCGGCAGTAAAAATGAAAAGCGTATTGTCCCATTCATCGTTTTCTTTCAGCACCTTTTTAATCTGTCCCACAATTTTGTCGGTGTATGCCATCATATCGGCAAAATAAGCAGTGTCTTTTTCATACCGCCTTTCCGGGTTTGCCCATTCGGGTGAATCGGGAGTTGGAACAAACGGATCGTGCACCAGCACCATTGGATAGTAGATAAAAAACGGTTTTTCAGAACCGGCATTTTTTTCAATAAAATCGCAGGCGAAATCAGCAAAAACCTGTGGTCCGTAAATATCCGGACTTCGTGGCAAATCTTTGCCGTTTTGAGTAATCAGCGCATTGGCAAAACGTTCACCCTCGGCGCGGGTATGATTGAGCTGCCATAAACAATATTCATCAAATCCGAAATGGTAGGGACGGTCGGTGTCCTGGTTTCCGGGATTGTTCCGGTTCAGTCCGTTCAACTGCCATTTCCCGGTAATACAGGTAGCATAACCAGCTTCCTTCATCAAATTCCCAAAAGTTTGTTCTTTTGGATTGAGGTAGCCAAAATCTTCATAATTGCGGTAATTGTATTCCCCGGTCATAATTTTCACCCGCGATGGTGTACACAAAGGCTGCGAATAACCATTCGTAAACCGGACTCCATTCTCCGCCAGACGATCAATATTGGGCGTCTCATACTCTATGCTGCCATTTGCTCCGATGCATTCATACCCCATGTCGTCGGCCATAATTAATACAATATTGGGCTGCTGTTCCGCTTTTTCGCAGGAGGCAGTCGCAATCAACAAAATCAAAAAAGCTGACAGGTAATATGTTGTTCTAATTCTCATTTTATGGAATATTTATGTTGTCACGCTCAGCGATGTGCTTTTCAAGTTT
>DATFJO010000559.1:0-13090 GCA_035269145.1 Tangfeifania sp.
AGAGATCGGAACCTACATTGCGCTTGGATACACCCGCCGCGAAGTAGTGGGTTTGTTTACGGTGGAAGGCGCTATGCACGCAGTTCTGGCGGCTATTGTTGCCGCAATTTACGGCATCCCGTTTTTATACTGGCAGGCAAAAACCGGATGGACATTGCCGGTTGAAGCCAGCGACTTTGGAATGGCCATGTCGCAAACACTTTATCCGGCTTATTCGCTGGGGTTAGTTGTAACCACCGTGTTGATAGTTACCGTTACCACCACCATTGTGAGTTACTGGCCATCGAAAAAAATTGCAAAAATGAATCCAACTGAAGCTTTAAGGGGGAAAATACAATGATACGTTTTTTATTTAAAGGATTAATCCGCGATAAAAGCAGGAGTAAATTACCTGTTTTGGTGGTTGCCACTGGGGTAATGTTATCGGTTTTGATGCACGCCTACGTCACCGGAATTATGGGGGACACCATCGAAATGAATGCCCGTTTTAGTACGGGGCACGTGAAAGTGATGAGCCAGGCGTATGCCGAAAATATTAACCAGATGCCCAATGATTTGGCACTGTTTGGCACTGAAGAAATCGTAAATAATCTGGAACGTTATTTTCCGCAAATGAACTGGTCGCAGCGAATTAAATTTGGCGGACTGGTGGATGCACCCGACGAAGCCGGCGAAACACTCGAGCAGGGACCAGCTATTGGGATGGGAATCGATTTGCTTTCGGCAGGCAGTAGAGAGGCGGAAAGAATGAATCTTTCGGAATCGCTGATAAGAGGTAAAATGCCCGCAAAACAAGGCGAAATTTTATTGAGCGAAGAATTTTCGCAAAAACTGAAAGTGAGTCCGGGAGAGGAAGTAACGTTTATCGGTTCTACGATGAACGGAAGTATGAGCATGAATAACTTCAGCGTGGCCGGAACGGTAAAGTTTGGTTCTGCTGCACTTGACCGGGGAACGTTGATTGCCGACATTCAGGATGTGCGGGCAACACTTGATATGCAAAATGCTACCGGTGAAATACTGGGTTTTTTCAAAACCGGTTATTACAACCAGGAAAAAGCGGAAGAAATGGTTGATGAATTCAACTCTGAATACCTGGATAAATCTGATGAATTTTCGCCAATGATGATTTCGTTACGCGATCAGGAAAACATGGCACTTTACGTAGATATGTCGAAAAGTATGTCGGTTTTGGTGACACTCATTTTTATGGTGGCCATGTCGTTGGTTTTGTGGAATGCCGGTTTGCTGGGAGCGCTTCGTCGTTATGGCGAGGTAGGCCTCAGGCTGGCAATTGGCGAAGAGAAAGACCACGTTTATTTTTCGATGCTTGCCGAATCGGTAATGATTGGCATCATGGGATCGATTGTTGGAACTGCCTTCGGATTGTTTTTTGCCTGGCTGATTCAAACTTACGGAATCGACATCAGTTCGATGATGAAGGGCGCTTCGGTAATGATGCCTTCTGAAATAAGGGCGCGAATTACCCCTGTCGATTTTTATATCGGTTTTATTCCCGGAGTTATTTCAACCGTAATTGGAACCGCCCTGGCCGGGATTGGCATTTATAAACGCAAAACTGCCCAGTTGTTTAAAGAGCTGGATGTTTAGTAAAAAGTGAACAGTAAACAGTAGAGACGCAAAATTTTTGCATCTCTGTAAAAAACAGAAATAAGAAATTCAAATAATTTAGAAAATATGAAAGCACAAATTATAATCCTGTTATCATGCATCGCAATGATAGCGGCCGGACAACCGGATGCGGATAAAATTTTGGAGAAAGTAGATGCAAATATGTCGTCGGAGAACCGCATTTTTGAATCGTCGATGACCATCCACGGACGAAGAAACAGCCGCACAATTACCTCAAAAACTTATTCAGTAGGCGATAAAAAATCGTTTACCGAATATTTGTCGCCAGCCCGTGAGGAAGGAACAAAAATGCTGAAGCTGGAAGACCAGCTTTGGATTTATTCTCCTTCAACCGACCGCACCATCCAGATTTCCGGTCACATGCTCAGGCAGTCGGTAATGGGCTCCGACCTCTCGTATGAAGATATGATGGACGACCGCAAGTTAACCGACTTGTACAATGCAGAAGTAATTGGCGAAGAAGAAATTAACGGTCGTCAAACCTGGATGCTCGAGCTGAAAGCTAAAGTGGATGATGTGGCCTACGAAACCCGCAAAATCTGGATCGACCAGGAACGGTACATTCCGTTAAAAGAGGAGTTATTCGCCAAAAGCGGACAGTTACTGAAGCGCTCCACCATGAGCGACGTGAAACAAATTCAGGGGCGCTGGTTTCCGACCTCCATTGTTTATAAAGATATGCTCAAACAAGGCGATGGCACGGAATTTAAAATGACCAGTGTTAAATTCAACCAGGAAATTCCGGAGTACATTTTTTCGAAAGCGGCATTGAAAAAGTAAAATCTAAAAAGTCGGCTGAAAAGAAATATCAAATAGATTGTCATTTCGACGACACAGGAGGAGAAATCTGTTTTTCAATGCAAAAGATTCCTCGCAAAGCTCGGAATGACAAATAAGCGGGTCTTTTCAGTCGGCTTCTTTCCACGCCCGAATTCCTTTAAACGCATTTCCATCGCGGCTGAAAAGGCTGCGGCCGAGATATGGAACACCGGTTCCTGGAACTTCCAGTCCGTCAGGTTTCCAGTAATAAACCGAAGTGACTTTTGGGTATTTTTTCAGAATAGAATCCAGTTTCACCAAAAAATCGTACTGTCCCTTTTCGTCTGGCGGAAATGGCTGCACATCGAGCACCCATTCTTCCGGATCCGGATACCAGCCGTTGGCATAGTAAGCGGTTTCCACCACCGAAATTTCCTGCTCAAATTTATCAGACAAAAATTCGAGGTTATTCTCTAAATCGTCAAAAGTACCGTGCCACCAGGGATAATAACTCAAGCCTATAATATCGAACTCAACTCCGCGCTCAATAATTTTACTGTAAAAATTATCCGATTCAACCACATTTCCACCGGTGGCAGCATGAATAAGAATGGGAATTTCGGCTCCGTTTTCTGCATCTTTTACCCCACGGATCCCGGCTTTCAGCAAATCGGTCAGTTCGTCCCAGTTGGCACTTCCGTCGTTGTTCCACAATCTCCCCTGCGGCCAAATCATTCCGTTATTGATTTCGTTGCCCACCTGAACCATGTCGGGTGCTGCTCCGGCTGCGGCAAGTGCATCCATCACTTTTTTGGTGTACAGGTAAACACTGTCTGTCAGCGTTTCAAAATCCAAATTCTCCCAGGCTTCGGGTGCAAATTGTTTACCGGGGTCTGCCCAGGTATCGGAATAATGAAAATTTATCAGAAATTTAAAACCGTACGATTTTGCCTCTTTTGCCAGGTCAATGGTATAATTCAAATCATTGCAAACCGGGCCTTCCATGTTGGGCGAATGAAAAATCCGTAACCTGCACCACGTGTAATTATTGTCTTTAAATATCTGAAATCCGTCTTTTGCTTCGCCGTTAGTTTTATATTCTCCGCCCGCATCCTCCATCTTTTTCATGATGGAAAAATCACCACCGTATTCAGGTTTTCCTTTATTAAGAATCTCCTCGCCATTGTTTTCTTTATTATTACACGAAACAGTAATAATCAGAGCGGCCATTATCAGAGTTAAAATACGCATACATATAAGTTTTAGCCTGATTTCATTCAGGTATACAAATATTGTTATATTTCAGCAAAGGGCATTGCATTTAATATGAAATTCTGCTTCTTTGAAAACATTTGATACACCCCATTTCAATTTTTCAGCTATAAACTGTAATTTTGGATAAAATTGAAAAATGAACGAAATCATGAAAAAAATAGCAGTAGTTTTAGCGGGAAACGGCGTTTACGACGGCGCTGAAATTCATGAATCTACATTAACGTTGCTGGCCATTGCCCGGAAAGGGGCGAAATACCAGTGTTTTGCCCCTGATGTGGAACAGGCGCATGTTGTCAATCACCTCACCGGGGAGGAGATGGATGAAAAGCGAAATGTGTTGGTTGAAGCTGCCCGGATTGCCCGCGGAGATATTAAACCACTTTCGGAATACAAAGCTGAAGACTTTGATGCCATTATAATTCCCGGAGGATTTGGTGCCGCCAAAAACCTTTGCACGTTTGCTTTTGATGGGGTCGACTGCAAAGTAAATCCCGATGTGGAAGCGGCTGTAAGGACAACTGTTGTAGCCGAAAAACCGGTCGGTGCACTCTGTATTTCACCGGTGATACTAACAAAAATTTTGGGTGATGTAAGAGTTACCATCGGTCAGGATGCGGGAACTGCCCAGGCAGTGGAAAAAATGGGCGGAGTGCACGAAAACACTACTCACGGAGAAATTATTGTAGACGAAAAATATAAAGTAATCACAACCCCCTGCTACATGCTCGATTCCACCATTGATCAGATTGCTGATGGTGCAGAGAAAGTTATCGATAAAATTTTTGAAATGGTTTAATTCCAGACATTTGTGAACAATCTTGTTCCCTATATCGATTTGCATACGCATCTTTTACAAAAGGAAAATGACACGGTAACAGTGCGAAACCTGTTTCCGGGCGAGAGTATTCCTTTGTTTGACGGTCGGAATTTTTTTTCCGTCGGATTACACCCGTGGAAAATAAAGTCGGAAGCTGAAAACAACGAGCACCTTGTTATGATGGAAGATGCACTGGAACTCGACCACGTAATTTTTGTAGGGGAATGTGGTCTGGATAAAATCACAAATACCGATTTTGATGAACAAAAACGGGTTTTTAAGGCGCAGGCTTTTATGGCTGAAGATTTTAAAATTCCACTGATTATTCATTGTGTGAAAGCTTACAATGAGGTAATTGAATTGCATAAAAAACTGCATCCCACAGTTCCCTGGATTTTTCATGGTTATTCTGCCAACCTTCAGGTTTCGGAACAACTGGTAAAAAGTAACATACTTTTCTCTTTCGGAAAAATTCTGTTTAACGGAAATGCCAAAGCACTCGAGTCGTTGTGTTTTTTACCATCCGAAAAGTTGTTTTTTGAAACCGATGAATACGAAGCCGGGGTGGAAAATATTTATAAAAAAGCTGCCGAAATCAGGAACTGTTCTGTGGAGGGACTTAAAAGATCGGTTTGGGAAAATTTCAACCGGATTGAAAATGTCAATTTTTTTCAACCGGATGTTTAATCCGGTTGATTTATTTACGAACTCAAAATTACTTAGTAAACTGTGTCAGATTGGTTAGACCGAACAAATTTGCTGCTTGGCCCTGAAAATCTTGAAAAACTTAAAAATGCCAACGTTTTGGTAGTTGGGCTGGGAGGAGTGGGAGCTGTTGCCGCTGAAATGATTTGCCGCGCCGGAGTTGGAAAAATGACCATTGCCGATGGTGATATTGTGGAAATTACTAACCGGAACAGACAACTGCCCGCCCTCAAAAGTACTGAAGGCCGTCCGAAAACTGAGATTCTTGCACAACGACTTCTTGATATAAATCCCGGGCTGGAACTGAATTCAGTTTTTGAATTTGTCCGGGATGAAAGGGCAGTGGAGTTATTAAAAAGCCAGTCGTTCGATTATGTAGTAGATGCCATCGACACATTGTCGCCAAAAGTTTTTTTGATTCATCATGCCCTGGAGTTGGGTTTGAACCTCGTGAGCTCGATGGGAGCCGGAGGAAAAATCGATCCTTCAAAAGTGGCAGTAACTGATATTTCAAAATCGTATAATTGTAAACTGGCCCGTATGATTCGGAAGCGTCTCAATAAACTGGGAATCAAAAAAGGATTTAAAGTAGTTTTTTCTCCCGAAGAGGTTGACGAAAATGCGATTCGACTGGAGGAGGGACAGAATAAGAAGTCTTCAGTTGGTACAATTTCTTACATGCCCGCTGTTTTCGGATGTTTTGCTGCCAGTGTTGTAATCAGGGATTTAGCTGAATAAGTAAGAAAATTGGGAAAGTTGCTGTTAATTGTTTGTTTATTCCAATTTTAATTTAACTTTGCCCTGTGTTTTTAATGACAATCTTGAACTTTTTAAAGTTTCGTTTGTCTGATAATTAACAAGTTGATCTTTTTTTGTTGAAATTTTTTTAAGGTATTCTGCAGCCGGGCACGGTTATCTTTCCATGTTTTTCACCACGATTTATTTTGGTTTCTGAAAATATTACAATTCGGTATTCTGGTTTAGTCGCGATTGAAAAAACGCCGGGACATTTCGTTCCAGTTGTTAATACCTGTTTTATTAATTTAATATAGTTTTACAAATGAACATTTATGTTGGAAATCTTCCGTACAGCGTAGTTGAGGAAGATTTAAGAGAAATTTTTGAAGAGTATGGCGAAGTTGCATCAGTAAAAATCATCAATGATAAACTTACTGGACGCAGCAAAGGTTTTGGTTTCGTTGAAATGGATGAAGATGATGAGGCCAGAAAAGCCATCGAAGAACTGAACAATGCTGATCTTAGTGGTCGTAACATTAAAGTAAACGAATCACGTCCGAGATCAAATGACTCCAGAGGTGGTGGAGGAGGAAACCGCAGAGGCGGCGGCGGTGGTTTTAACCGCGGCGGCGGAGGTCGTTATTAATAACGGTATTCTTATGGAAGGTAAAGTTAAATGGTACGATGCTGTAAAAGGTTTTGGATTTATCCACTCCGAAGATGGCAAAGACATCTTCGTGCATCGTTCAGGTATTAAAGACTCCCAGTTTGGGTTGGAAACGGACCAGGCTGTTGAGTTTGAGATTAAAGAAAGCGACCGGGGTCCCGTAGCTTTTAATGTAGAAGTAATCTAAGGATTTAAGTAAAGAATATAAGGGTCTTGTCTGGCAAGACCCTTTTTTTGTGCCTTTTTTCTTTCATTTTGTTTAAATTTGAATTTCCTAAATCAATATTTAAACAGATATTGAAATCAATTTTTAAAATAAAAAACATTAACACCAATGGCGGCAATTCTGATTTCAAACGAACTAAAAGAAAAGGTGCCCGATCTAAAACTTTCAGTCATTGAATGCGATGTTTATGTGTTGGAAACCAGTGATTTACTTTGGGACGATATCCGAAAAAAAACCAGAGAATTATCGGCTGATTTAACAACAGAACAAATCAGTAAAATCCCGGCCATAGCTGCTTCGCGGAAAGCCTATAAGGCATGTGGGAAAGACCCGGCACGTTACCGTCTCTCGGCTGAAGCACTTTTACGCCGCGTGGCGAAAAACAAAGCTCTTTACCAGGTGAATAATGTGGTTGATGTTTTAAATTTTGTTTCAATTACTACCGGCTATTCCATAGGGGGTTACGACAATGATAAAATTGCAGGAAACATATCGTTCGGAATAGGAACGGCTGCCGATCCGTATGAAGGAATTGGCCGTGGCAGGCTCAATATAGAGTTTCTTCCCACATTCAGAGATGAAAAAGGAGCGTTTGGAACCCCTACGAGCGATTCGGAAAGGACCGCTGTTTCTTTGAATACCAAACGTTTTTTAATGATTATTATTGATTTTGGCGAGGGTGATTTAAAGAAAGCTACTAAACTTGCTTCTGAATATTTGGAACGGTTTGCCTTTGCCAAAAATTTTAAAATAAAAAGAATAAAATAAATGCAAAAAATTAGTGCGCTTTTACTACGCCTGCTGGGTTGGAAAGTAAATGGTTTTGTAGTGCCCGAGAACAAATGTATTATCATAGGAGTACCTCATACCAGTGCCTGGGACTTTGTAATTTCTTACCTGTTTTATAACTCACTCGGAGGAAAAGCAAGTATCTTGGTTAAAAAAGAATTATTTTTCTGGCCCGTCGGTTTTTTTGTCCGGAAAATGGGAGGAGTACCAATCGATCGTTCAAAAGGAGCCAATGTCATCCGGCAGGCCGTACATCATTTCAAAACCAGGGATCACCTTCACCTGGCCATGACACCGGAAGGAACCCGGAAACCCATTAAGCGCTGGAAAGCCGGTTTTCATACCATTGCCAAACACGCTGATGTGCCGGTTTACCTTGGCAGTTTTGACTGGGGACGTAAAGAAATGTCAATCTGGGAAAGATTTGAGCTCACCGATGATGCTCAGGCCGACATCCGGCGTATGAAAGACTATTACCGCGAAAAAGGCATTCAGGGCAAATTTCCTGAAAATTTTACGACAGAGTATTAATTGATTTCTTTATTTGGCAGCTTTGTTTAAAGCTGCTTGCTTTTGCTTGTAAGTATTCTCCAGTACATTAACTTTTTCGGGCATTTTTTCAGCAAGATTATTGATTTCCGTAGGATCTTCCTCCAGGTTATAAAGTTGCCAGCTTTCATCATTGAGTTTTACAATTTTGAAATCACCTTGCCTGAACATCCGAAAGCGATCGGTCCAGCCGGAAATGTAAAAGTCTGCTTCCTGTTTCTGCTGATTTTCGAGCACCGGTATCAGCGACTGCCCCTGCAAAGGTTGAGGAGTAATTTCCCCGATTTTTTCAGGATACTGAATTCCTGCGGCTTCCAATAGGGTAGGAGCCACATCTACTATATGCCCCTGCTGTTGGGTGATTGATCCCGATTTCACCTTTTCAGGCCAGCGAAGAATAAAATGCGTTTGTGCCCCTCCTTCGTGCCCGTATTGTTTGAAATAACGGAAAGGCGTATTTCCGGCATTTGCCCAGGCAGCACAGAGCGTGCGGAAACCTTCTGCCACCCCCGGCGGATAATCGAAATCGCGGTTGCTGTCGTAGGGGCACGAACCGTTATCCGACATATAAACCACTATGGTATTTTTGGCAATTTCCTTTTCATCTAAGTAGTTCAGAAGCCTGCCAATGTTCTGGTCCATTCGGTCTACCATCGCCGCATAAACAGCCATTTCCAAATCCATCTCATTCTTTTCATTTTCATCCAGTATTTCCCATGGTCGGTACAGCGGAATTTTTTCACGTCGCTCTTCATCACCTTTTGGATGACCACGAAATTTGTTGATATTCGAACTCGGTGGACTCAATTGGGTGGATTCTGTAAAAAGCCCCGTTTTTTTCAATCGTTCCATCCGTTCTTCCCTGATTTTATCCCAGCCAATTTTGTAGGTTCCGCGGTATTTGGCTATATCTTCGGGACGTGCCTGCAATGGGTAATGTGCTGCTCCGTAACCAACAAACAGAAAAAACGGCTGTTTTTTTTCAACCGGTTCCTCCATCCAGCGAAGCGCGTTGTCAGTCAGTGCATCGGTTTTGTAGAAAGGTTCTTTTTCATGGTAAACCTGTTGCCAGGGAATCGTGTCTCCATTCAAAATAAACGGATTTACAAATTCACCGGCCGGAGGCGCAAAAAACTCGCTCATCGCCCTGAAAGTTAGCGACTGGTCAAATACATTCCGCGCAAAAACATGGTCGGGTGCCCAGCGCATCCAGTGCTCTTTACCGGAGTGGATGGTGTAATATCCTTCATTCCTCAGAATTTGCGCAAAGTTGACTGCATTATCACCTCCCTGGTATAGCCCTGTGAAAAGAGAAGAACGCGAAGGTTCGCATTTCGACATGTTGTAAAACCGGGCAAAGCGAATGCCTTCATCAGCCAGCCTGTCGAGGTGCGGGGTTTTTATTTCTGAACCATAGGGGCCAATGTCTGAATACCCGATATCGTCGCCCAGGATGAAAATAATGTTTGGTTTTTCAGATTGGGTGTTTGGTGGGGTGGGAGCGAATTCCAGGTATGCCATAAATGCCCCGAAAATGGCTGCAGTTATTATTAATAAATAAAGAAAAATTTGTTTCATAGTTAGCTGGTTTATAAAATGCTAAAAATACAGTTTGTCTATAAAATTAGTTTGTTTTTTCTGATTTTTTTCAATTCGGCAGGTTCATTGTTTTATCAATTATTTTTTTTTGTAACTCCCCAGCAGAAATCCAACAGGTTCGAGACCGGGGCTGTTGTTGGAAATGATTTTAAACATGGCAAATATCGGTACAAACAATATCATTCCGGCCAAACCCCAAAACATGCCGCCAATAACTACAGCTACAATAACTACCAACGGATTCAACTGGACTTCTTTTCCTAAAATGAGGGGTTCAAGCACATAACTTTCGATTAACTGTTCAATTACAATGAGAATTGAAAACAGCAGTATTTTTTCAAGGTTATCAAAAAACAGTATTGAAAAAAGAATTGGCAGTATACCGCTGATTAATGGCCCGATGTATGGAATTACAGTAATCAGCGCGCCAAAAATGGTTAGCAAAATAGCATAGGGAAGATCAAAAATCAGAAAGGTGACGTAATACATTATTCCCAGAATAAACATAACTTTTACCCGCCCCAGCAGATAATGATGCACTACCTTACTTATTTTGTGCACTATTTTGTTTATGTGTTCTTTTTTGTTTTCCCGGGTATACATCATTATAAAATCGGAAATTTTTCCCCTGTAAAGCAACAGTAAAAACATATAAACCAGCACCAAAAGAAAACTTATCATCGTATTTAATATATCGCCAAAAAAGTTGGTTACAACAGGCTCAATGTTTTTCAGCCATTCCTCTGATCGTTGTTGCCAGATTTTATTCTGTTCTTCAGCGGTTAAACTTGTTAATGATTCAATTTGTTCCTGTATACCTTTCAAAAAGGATTGAACTTCTTCTCTGACAGAAGTGATGTTGGATACAAATTGGTTCATCTGATAAATAAACAGAAACAGGAAACTTCCGGCAATTATAAAAACTACCAGGGTGCTGATAAGGGATGCAATGGTCCGGCCAATTTTTGCCCTTTCCAAAACATTACTGAGCGGAGTCATTAACAGCGCGAAAAATATTCCGAAAATAAACGGGATTAAAAAAGATGAGCCTACATAGAGAAAAGCGAAGACAACGAGGATTAAAAGCAGTATTTTAATAATTTTAGTAAGGTTCATTATTTTGAAATTGTTTTAAATGGGATTTTTCCTAACCGGTTTTTGAATGTTAACATGTGGCCGGAAATTTGGTTTGCCAAAGGAATATGAGTGTGAATTTAATTTTCCGGCAAAAAGCATTTTTGTGTTTTGTTTCATCTCTTTGCAAATTACAATTATTTGGCAAATTGCTTATAATATCCGGTATAAAAATTTATGCTGAAGAGAAATAATCTTTTGCGGGCTGGTTTGCATTTCAGATTAAAAACTGAAACAAATCCGGTTTTTCATTGAGGTATTCATACACAAAACCGTTTTCTTTCATTCGCTGAATGAGTCCTTCAAAATCTTCTTTTTTCTGAAGTTCAATTCCAATGACTGCCGGTCCTTTTTCGCGGTTGGTTTTTTTGGAGTATTCAAAATGGGTGACGTCATCGTTGGGGCCAAGCACCACATCAACAAAAGTGCGCAGGGCGCCTGCACGCTGCGGAAAGCGAACTATAAAGTAATGTTTTAGCCCTTCGTGAAGCAGCGAACGCTCTTTGATTTCTTCCATGCGGGTAATGTCGTTGTTGCTGCCGCTTACAATGCAAACCACATTTTTTCCTTTTATTTCATCGCGGAACTTTTCGAGGGCAGTAATCGACAGTGCCCCGGCCGGTTCAATCACCAATGCATCGTGATTGTACAATTCCAGAATTTTGGTGCAAATGCGTCCTTCGGAAACAGTAACCATCTGGTCGATAACCTCTTGGCAAACTTCAAAAGTCAGACTCCCCACTTTTTGCACCGACGCGCCGTCCACAAACTTGTCGATTGTTGAAAGCTCAATCACTTTCCCGGCTTCCAGCGATTTTTTCATCGATGGCGCTCCTTCGGGCTCTACGCCAATTATTTTGGTTTGAGGGCTCACCTGTTTAAAATAAGCGCCTGCACCGGCTGCCAGTCCGCCGCCGCCAACCGGGACAAACAGGTAATCGATGGGTTCCCGGGTATCCTGCAAAATTTCCAGTGCAACCGTAGCCTGGCCTTCAATAATCTGCGGATCGTCAAACGGATGAATAAAAGCCATGCCTGTTTTTTTGCAATCTGCCTTGGCGGCATTTTCGGCGGCATCGTAAGTATCGCCCACCAGAATGATTTCCACATTGTCTTTGCCAAACATTTCCACCTGCCTTATTTTTTGTTTCGGTGTGGTGGCGGGCATGTATATTTTTCCTTTAATGTTCAGTTTGCTGCACGAAAAAGCCACACCCTGAGCATGATTGCCGGCACTGGCACAAACCACGCCTTTTTGCATCGACGATTTTGACAAGTGTGCAATTTTGTTAAACGCTCCACGAATTTTGTACGAACGTACAGATTGCAAATCTTCACGTTTCAAAAATATGTTGCTTTCGAATTCTTCCGAGAGATTGCGGTTTTTTTCCAGAAGTGTGTGAGTAGCAACTTTATTCAGCGTAATTTTTGCTTTTGTGATGTCTTCCAGTTTCGGGAAATATTTTTTTTCAGCATTCATTCCAAATCTATTTTCTGCAAAGGTAACAATAAACTAAAGGTTGTGTTTTCGATCAGAAAAAGAGTGCTTCCTGGAATAAGTCGCTTAATAATAAACAACTTTAAGTAAAAACATAAAGAACCATAAAATAGGTTCTTAAAAAGAAATCAAGATTTTGAAACATCAGAAAACTTTGATTTTTGTGAAATCAGGAGGTAGATCCTTGTCATTTTCTGCAAATGCCAATAAAAAACCACCGCCGCCGGAGCCGAGAAGTTTTATGGGCGTGTTATCTTTAGCACTATTTTTTAAAAGATTTTTGAAAGATTCCGGTATCATTTCAGAAAAATGTTCCGATTGAAAAGCAGAAATTTGTTTCACTTGCCGGAAAAGTTCCTGTTTGTTTCTTTTTAAAAATGCCTGGATGGCCAAATTATTCGCCGGTAGAAATTCGTTTTGAAACTGTTTTTTGAATTCCGGATTTTCCATTTTTTTATTGAAAAGCGAAACCAGTGGTGCGGTGGAACTTTTCATTTTTGTATCGATAAGAAAAGCTGAAAAATTGCGAAACGAACTTTTTATTTTGGGGAGCTGAATATTTTTAGGCGAGAACGAAACTGGCCGGTTTAAAAATGAAACCAACGGATCGATTCCGGAACTGCGTCCGTGAAAACTGCTTTCGAGCAATGAAAAATCTTGTTTCAGTTTTTGCAGAAGTTT
>DATFJO010000560.1:0-2335 GCA_035269145.1 Tangfeifania sp.
TTCAATTTCTTTTTAATTTACTCTGTTCGTACAATCTTTTTTTGTTTATCCTTTTTTGTTGAATTTACAACAAAATTAATTTTTGCACTAAGAAACAAAAAACCTGCAATTATGGTTCATTTTTGATAAATAAAACTTTAAAAAATACTTCAGGTAATTCTTAAAACAAAAAAAGCCGGATGAAGGCACATCCGGCTTTTAACAACAGTTTAAACTAAATATTTATGGTATGAGCGTTCTGATACTTGGATTTTTTTCGAAATCGAAAGTAACCGGAACAACGGCCATCGAGGATACCTCAACGCCTTCAACTTTTCCGGGTTCCCAGTCACCCTCTGTTGCTTTTACAGCGTCAACGGCTTGCTCTTCCAAATCATTTAAATACATTTCCATCGAAGTTTCGATGTTGCTCGAAGTGGTCGCGTATGGAATCTGGCCGTTTTCATCAACAACAAATTTCACGAAAACTGTACCTTCAACACCCCAGTCTTTGGCATCTTCCGGGTACTTTAGGTTACTTAGTATTGTTCGGTCAAGTTCTCCCTGGCCATTGTATTCTGCAGGTTCGTCTACCGAGTAAAAAACTCCAACCCTGTTGGCCTTGTTTTTTATCATGTTTTTGTTGCTTTTCAGGTTGAAAAGCTGAACCTCGAGTTTTTTCCGGTCAATGTCTTTTTCAACACCGGTAACATTTACATTTACTACTTTCCCGTCTTCAATGTCGTAGGTGTAAGCAAAGTTGGGATAGTCTTTAATAATTTTCGAGATTTGTTTCATGTAATCCATGTTTTCATCCTCGAGTTTTTCCAGTTCACTGCTTGTTAAATCATCACGTTGCGCATTTGCAGTGAAAGTGATCAGCGAAAACGCAATAAATGTTAAAGCGAATAACTTTAATACTGAGCTTTTTGTACTTGTAAATTTCATAACTGTATAATTTTTATGGTTATTAATAATATTTATTGAAAATTCCTGCGGCAACTATTAGAAGCAGTAATACAAAAAGAAACCAAAAAAAGGTTCCGAATGCTGCCGGGGATTTTTGTTTTTCATTTATATTTTTCTTTTCGGCTTCGAGTTCGCTCCGGGTTTTGGGGCTTGGCGTGGTGGCGGCAAGTAACAAGGCAAATAACAACCCGACTGCCAAAGGCGGAACCCAGTAAATTTCATCGTAAAAATAGGGTCCCACCGGGCCTACCCAGGCATCGGCTGCAAAAATTGCCAGAAATATTATAGCAAAAAATGCCCAAAAATTTCCCCACGGTCCCCGGTAGTTCAACAGAAAGGCAAAAAAGAAGGTAATTACAAATGCCAGCGAAACCAGGTAAAGTATTCCAATTAAAATTCCATCCATTGTTTTGTTTTTAATCTTTTTGATTTGTACTGATTAGTGAAAATACTATGCCATTATCTTTTGATTGTTACTTGAAATTTGCCTGTTGACTTTAAGACAAAAAAGTGTTTAATTTGAGACAGTTTCTTTATTACAATCCTAAATTATCAATATTGGCAAAACAAGGCACAACACTTTTCGAAATTCAAAAACTCCTTGTTTATGGAGCTTCAGAAGCATTTTTTAATTTTAAATGTGATTATTATTTAAAGGTTTCCGGTTTATTGAAAAGGAATTTTTTACACGCAACAAAATGGCTGATGCGATTCAACTAATTTCACAATATTTATTTTTTCTATTGTTGTTTTATTGCATCTGCAATGATGTTTATATGTGTAAATATTCCACGGATAGCGGGAATTTTTCCTCAACGAGGGAGCAGGCGATTTTCTAACCTGTTGAATTAAACAGGCTAAATCAGATATTTGCTCTTTGGTACAGTTATTTCATTTACATAACAGATTAAAGAAATCATTTATATGAAGAAAAATTATTTTGTAAGTATTAACGGTATACTGGCAATTATTTTTGGGCTGGTTGCTCTTTTTTACCCTGGAATTACGCTGGCTGCGCTGGGGATTTATTTTGCCATTACGCTTATTATCGGTGGCTCTTCACTCATATTCGGGGCAATTAAAAACCGGAACATGAGCCGGCACTGGAAAATGTATCTGCTCGAAGGTATTATCGGTATTTTAATCGGATTAATTATTTTGATACGCCCCGAAATGGTGGCTACCGTTTTTGTAACTGTAATGGGAATCTGGGCCCTGATAATCGGGTTCATATTTTTGTTTACATTCTTCAGAAGCCAACTGCCGGCTTACTCAAATACATTTGTATTAATTGTCAGTATCATTTCGCTGCTTACAGGTTTTATTATTATTCTCAATCCGTTTGAAAGTACACGAATAATTACTGTATTAATTGGTATTTATGCGT
>DATFJO010000561.1:0-11426 GCA_035269145.1 Tangfeifania sp.
GCGCTTCCAGCAGCATTTGCCGGTTAATGAAAGATTTCAACTGCTCTGCTTCAATCGCTGCATCGTGACCTGGCCGGGCATTTCTGCTGTGTTTGATTTTTCCAATTTCAACGGCCAGACGCGTAATTTCTTCATCTGAAAAATTTCGGCGTTCATAATTATTTTCCAACAGGTATTCGGCCACCATAAAATGATTCATCGCGTTGAGCCTACCGCGCCCCCACCCTGCCGAAGCTTCAAATCCATACCTGAATTTTGACTGATCGGATTCTTCAGAATAAGGAGCCGACACCTGTAAAGAGTCGGTTCGCATTCCATCCGCATTCTGCCGGTAAAAATCAAACCGGCCCCAGGCATTTACTTTTACAATGGTGTAATTCTTAAAATCGTAATAAAAACGGCTGGAGTAACGTGCGGCTGCCCGGGTCCGCAACCCGATAACGTCCTGGCTGGCATCGATGTATTCAGTTTCAGTGCTGTCAACTAACGTACCACTTCCCAAAAAGGGCCCGGCTTCAAATGTATAATCCCATGATTCCTGCCTGAAAACAAGGTATTTCCAGTTGCGGTTCGACCACTTAAAAAGCAGCGAATTTGTTGTGAGTTCTTCCAGATAGTTTGAATTATCGGTCAATTCCTGTTCCCGTTCTTGCTGAAGTTGGTAGATAAAACCTGTATTCAGTTCTTTTTTCAGAAACGGAAAAAGCACGGTGCTGTCATTATTAAAATTTTCAGTTGAATAACCCGAAACCCCAAAAAACAGTAATACAACCAAAAACAGTAATCGAAAATCTGTATTTTTCTTCATATTATTGAACACTCCTTTAGTTGCCAAAGTAATGAAACTTCTTTTAATCCCAAATAAGGTTGCGGTTAATAAACGTTAAGCAAATTTGATTGTTTTATTGTCAGCAACTGCCAGTATTGCGAAGGTAAAAACCTTTGGTTACTTTTGTAAGAGAATTTTAAACTTAAAAAAATGTCGGTACACAGCGAAGTAAGAAAAGTGACGACCCACCGGTTATCGGAAATGAAACTGCGGGGCGAAAAGATTTCGATGCTGACTTCTTATGATTTCAGCATGGCCAGTTTGGTTGATGAAGCGGGGATTGATGTTATCCTGGTGGGCGATTCGGCTTCGAATGTAATGGCCGGCCACGAAACAACGCTCCCCATCACCCTCGACCAGATGATTTACCATGGCGCATCTGTTGTGAGAGGCGTAAAACGCGCGCTGGTGGTTGTCGATCTTCCGTTTGGCACCTATCAGGGGAATTCGCGTGAAGCGCTGAGTTCAGCCATTCGTATTATGAAAGAAACCGCTGCCGACGCTGTGAAACTTGAAGGTGGCTCTGAGGTAATCGAATCGGTGAACCGGATTCTTTCAGCAGGAATCCCGGTGATGGGGCACCTCGGTTTAATGCCGCAGTCGATACATAAATTCGGGACCTACACCGTGAGGGCAAAAGAAGAGGAGGAAGCTGAGAAACTGGTTAGCGATGCCAAATTGCTGGAAGAAGCAGGCTGCTTTGGCATTGTTCTGGAAAAAATTCCGGCCAAACTGGGCGAAACTGTATCCGGTGAATTAAAAATTCCGGTAATCGGGATTGGCGCCGGCTCCCATGTCGACGGGCAGGTACTTGTTATTCACGATATGCTTGGAATTACACAGCAGTTCTCACCACGGTTTTTGCGTCGTTATCATAACCTGGCAGCCGAAATAAAAGGAGCTGTCGGCACTTATATCAAGGATGTTAAATCGCTCGATTTTCCGAACGAAAAAGAACAATACTAAATTGGAAATACTCTACGAAGACAATCACATATTGGCTGTAAATAAAGCCTGTGGTGAACTGGTTCAGTCTGATATTACACAGGAGAGAACCATTGTGGATGACGCCAAAGACTACCTGAAAGAAAAATACAACAAACCGGGTAATGTTTTTGTGGGATTGCCGCACCGGCTCGACCGCCCTACCAGCGGAGTTGTTTTACTGGCCAAAACCAGCAAGGCACTTGAGCGGCTCAATAAAATGTTTCAGAAACGGGGTCAGATAAAAAAAACCTATTGGGCAGTGGTAAACAAGCGCCCTCCCAAACATGCCGATATGCTGGAACATTACCTGAAAAAAAATACCGAAAAAAATAAAAGTTACGCTTATCCAAAACCGATTCCCGGTGCTAAACTCGCCCGCTTGTCGTACCGGCATGTAGTTAGCCTCGACAATTATTTCCTGCTTGAAATTGATTTGCTTACCGGCCGCCACCATCAAATCAGGGTGCAGCTCGGAACATTAAACATGCGAATTAAGGGTGACATGAAATACGGGTTTCCGCGTTCGAACAAAGATAAAGGGATTCACCTGCATGCACGAAAACTGGAATTTATGCATCCGGTGAAAAAGACGCTGATTACCGTTGTCGCCGATCCGCCCAATGACCCGGTATGGAATGAAATAATAAAAATGTTCAGGGAAAACCGGTTCAGTCCAGTGATTCCGGTTTAAAGGCAAAGGGAAGCAAACTGTCGACTCCCTCGAAAACCTGGATTTTCTCCATCCCGTCCAGAATTATTTTTACAGGCTGGTTAAACCGGACTTCGGCTTCGGCAAGTGCCTGCCGACACGAACCACAGGGGCGCACCGGACCTGCCACAATTCCTTTGTGACTGGCAGCAGTTACGGCTACCGTTTTCACTGCTGTATCCGGATATGTAGCATTGGCATAAAAAAGTGCCACCCGCTCGGCACATAATCCGGTGGGAAAAGCTGCATTTTCCTGGTTGTTTCCTTTTATAATCCGGCCGTTATCAAGTTCGAGGGCGGCCCCCACATAAAATTTCGAATAAGGTGCATAAGCCGATTTGGCAGCTTCGCGGGCAGCAAGTACCAGTTTTTGATCCTTTTCCGGCAACTCCGAAACTGTATTGTATTCGTATACGAAAATTCGTATTTCTTTCGTTCGCATTTCAGTGATTTTGTCCAAATGTACAATTTTAACAAAAAAGAAAAAGATGCAAAGGAATAT
The DNA here is from genome assembly GCA_035269145.1 of Tangfeifania sp. Lineage (GTDB taxonomy): Bacteria > Bacteroidota > Bacteroidia > Bacteroidales > Prolixibacteraceae > Tangfeifania. Next base: position 3,028 of record DATFJO010000561.1, read on the forward strand.
AATTGCGGGAAATCCGGTAATTCACGGTAAAATGTTCATAAAAAAACACCGGAAACAACCGAAAAACAACAGAAGAAATTATTTTTATCCAAAATTTCAGGAAAACATAAAACAATGAAATATACACTACCATTCATTTTGCTGATGATAACCGTTCAAGCGGCGTTTTCGCAATATAACCGCGAAAACTACATAAAAAAATACCAGTTGCTTGCCATCGAGGAAATGGGCCGCAGCGGAATTCCTGCCAGCATTAAAATGGCGCAGGCAGTACTGGAATCGGGAAACGGCAACAGCGAACTTTCGCGGAAATCGAACAACCACTTTGGAATAAAATGCAAACGAAGCTGGAGAGGTGGGAAAGTGTATTATGACGACGATGCAAAAGATGAATGTTTCAGAAAATACAAATCGGTACAGGATTCCTACATCGATCATTCCAACTTTTTAATGTCGAATCCGCGCTATGCTTTTCTTTTTCAACTGGCACCCGACGACTATATTGGCTGGGCCAAAGGATTGAAACAAGCCGGCTATGCCACTGCACGCGACTATGACAAACGACTTATCAGAATAATTGAAGATAACAAGCTGCACCGGCTTGATTATAAAGAAGCTTTTTCACCACTTGAAACTTATCGTGAGCAGCAAAAACTGAACGAAGGAATGAGCGACAAAATGACCATCAATCCGTTTAAATCGCACAAAATTGTAAAAATAAACGGATTGGATGCAGTAGTTGCACGCGAAGGCGATACCTATGAAATAATTGCCCAGGAACTGGACATGAAACCCTGGGAAATTTACAAATTTAACGACCGGGGAGAAGGCTACAAACCGCACCCTCGCGAAGTGGTTTACATTGAACGAAAAAGCAGAAGAGCTGACAGAAATCAACTGACACATGTTGCAGAACCCGGTGAAACAATGCATTATATTTCGCAACTGTACGGAATCAGGCTTAAACCGCTGGTGAGAAGAAACCGGATGGAATTAGGCGAACAACCGGAGGCCGGGGAGGTTATCAATTTACGGAAAAGAAAAAGAAATTAAACGACCGATTGATTTGAAAACTTGTAAAAAAAGTAACGCAGCAACACCCTGTCGGCAAACAAAATAAACACCCCCAGAAAGTTAAGGCCTGCAACAAGCGCAAAATTATCCGTAACAAACTGAAGCCACTCTTTCCAGTTGGCGCTTAGCCAGATAAACGACATGCCGGCCGACAACACAACGATTCCCAAAAAAGCAGCGAGGTAAATCAGAAATTCCCTGAAATACTGATTCCAGGCAAACCGCCGCACTGCCTGTTTGGCCACGCGCTCTGCAAAATCTGACGACAAATGGAAACCGGGTTCGCTTTTTAGCGCTTCATCCAACCAGTTATCCGGATTGTTGTATTCTTTTTCGTTATGCATAATCCACAAAAATATTTGTTTTTTCCGATTCGTTCATCTCTTCCAGTTTTTCTTTTAAAATTTTCCGGGCCCTCGACAAATAACTTTTCACGGTTCCCTCGGGCATTCCGGTAATTTCTTCGATCTCTTTGTACGAAAACTCTTCCAAATGATAAAGTGTCAAAACGGTCCGGTAATTTACCGGTAGTTTTTCAATCAGTTGAAGCAGGTATTTTTTTGCCTCCTCCTTTTCCACTGTTTTATGCGAAAACACCTGCTCTTTTTCAAGGTTCACTAACAGAGGTTCTTCATCATACGAAAGTTCACGGTGCCGGCCCTGCTTGCGCACATACGAAATACTCGTGTTGTAAGCAATGGTGGCAATCCATGTCGAAAGTTTTGAATCGCCCCTGAACCGGTCGATTTTCCTGAACACTTTCATGAAAACCTCCTGGCAAACATCTTCTGCATCGGCCTGCTGCTGAACTACACGGCCAACCACGTGCAAAACCAGTCGCTGGTGCTTAGCTATTAGAAACCGAAACGCACTTTCGTTTCCGTTTGAGACGTGTTGTACCAGTTCTGCATCATTCATAATTATTCTATCAGACTCGCCCGGCTGAAAAATGTTGCAACTTTCAGGTAAATATTTTTACTTCTGAAAAATAATTCAAAAAAAATCCCTTCTTCTGCAACATTTTTGAAGCAGTGAATGTCAAACGGTCAGAAATTTAAAACTTAAAAATGATTAATTATGTATTCAGATGTATTTATTCCGGCAATTGTTTTTTTTGGAACCTACCACATTATCAGACTGATTTCAGAACATCTTCTGAAAAGAAAAATCATTAAGGCCGGCCACATAGACAAGGCCGGTATTTTGGAGCCGCCTAAAAAAACGGACGAAGTAAACAAATATCCGTCGCTGAAATGGGGATTGGTTGCGCTTATGGCAGGTATCGGGTTTATTGTTATTGAAGTAATGCGGCTCGTTAATCCGGCCATCGTTAATGCTTACAATGCAGTTTTGCCAATTGGTATTCTACTGGTTTTTATTTCTCTCGGGTTCCTGATTTATTTCTTTATCATGAACCGGATGAACCTGAAAAGCGAATAATATTTTATCTCGATTCAAAAAAATACCCGGAGGTCAGAATCGCTGTTCTGCTCCGGGTAAATTATCAATTGCAGGTTCACCGGCAATTACGGTACGGGAAATAGAATTTCAGCATTTCAAATTTTCAAAAACTGCCGTGGCAGAGTCAGAGACTGGTTAAACATTTGACTTATCGTTTAGCACAGCCGGTCTCAAAGCTGTCCGGCTTTGTATTTTATCAGAGAATTTATTCAGTATTTCCATGTAGTTTTCATAGGCGGCTGCCGGCCCCCGAAATGGGTTAAAATGACGTGAGGCAAACCGCTTTCCTGCAAATTTATCATCCATATAATAAAGGTGATCCATGTCTTGTAAAACATCCCACTCTCTGAACAATGCGCCTGAATTTACAGCATTTAACCGGGCATCGATATTTAATTGCTGTTTAAATGCTTCAACCTGGTAGTTGTTTTTCATCCAAACATCAAAAAGAGTTGCCCGCGACAAAATTTCCGAAAAATCAGTCTCTTTCAATCCTTTAGTATTTTTTACATCCAGCGTTTCGGACGGTGAAATAAATTCTGTGTCACTGTCAGCAAGCATTTCTTTAAAAAGCTTTTCCCACGTTAACGACCGGCTTAAATGAAAAAAGCACTTTTCGCGTGTGAGGTTAAAATTAATTACTGACGGAAAATTATCGAACCCCTGCTTTTTTAAACGGCGAATGACTCCACGTGAATAGTAAGGTGTTTTTTGCTGCAAAAGGTTAAAATCGAGCTCCTGCATCAACTTGCTCATCGCATAATTTATGGGAAAAACCAAGACTTCTCCATCGGTTTTTATTCTAACACCAAAAAACTTTTGAAATATCGATTCATTCAACATATTTGAATTGATAAACACTGCCTTTTTATTCAGCCCCGAGAGGTTATCGATAAAATCATCGGGGTAAACCGGTGAGTTCACATACAGCAGTTGCGGAACTTCTCCAAAATAAGATTGCATCAACCGGTCGTGTTGCTGAACCTGCCGCCGGAATGAATTTTTGCTGAAACAGGCTACCGCAGAATTGCTCCAGGTTTCGGAAAACAGTTCGATGTAACCATTTTGGTTCAAAGATGATAAACGGGCAATTACTTCGGGTGCATACTTTTGAAGCAGTGTAAGTGCAATTCCTGAAATGGATATCCCGGTTTTAAACTTCTTTTCCGAAAAGGAATTTATTTTTTGTACAAACTGAAAGAAGGGAAGGATATTTTCAGAAGCAATTTTTTTAACCGTTTGTTCTTCGCGGCGAAGGTGCCTGCTATCATTTTCCCCATCTCTTGTATATGTTTTATGACGTGGCAGGATGGTTGGAATATGTATTTCGGCACAGAAACAAAATCTTTTCATGGCTGCAAGGTTTTAAGTTGTTTCAATATTTGTTCGGAAATATTTTCTCATAATATTGCGTAAAAAATATCAAACCATGTGCCGAAAAGAAAGTATGTTACTCTATTGGGCATCTATACGCCGGAATTATTCATTGTAAAAATTTTCATCCCTTCAATTCCTAAATTTCAGCCTGAAAGTTTTGTGAAGAAAGTCTACACACATGGGAATTTTCGCCCCATGCAAAAAGCCATACAAACCCGTATAAACAGTTGTAATACAGCAATCAACATAAAAAATGCAGCTTAATGCCATTTACAAAAAGCGAATGGCACAAAATTTTCAACTTTCTTTCAGCATAAAACCAAAAAAATAAAATTATGGCTTTTTTAGAAATTATATTAACCATTTTAACTGCAGTATTTATAGGAATTCTTTTTTATTATGTCTTTAAATCATCGGGCCCCTGGGGAACATTCTGGAGTTTCATGCTTATTTTAATACTGGCCGGACTTGCGGCAGAAGCGTGGATTACCCCGGTTGGACCTGTAATCTGGGGGTTTGCATGGATTCCTACCCTGCTGGTTATTTTAATTGTTGCCCTGTTGCTTGCAGCAGCAACTCCAACTCCCCACAGGAGACGCAGAGAATTAAACCTTGAAAAAGAGGAAGAACCTTCGGAAGAAGAAACCGCAGCCATTGCAGTGGGTGGCTTTTTCTGGATTCTGATGCTTATTCTTCTCGGAATTGCAGTTTGGGGAGTCTGGGTTTAAAATCAAATTCTAAAAACCATTTGTGAAATGGAGAAGAAAATTTCAGCAATAAATTTACATGATAAAATAGTTTAGTAACCCTAAAAAAAATGAAATGATGAAACGAAAAAATTTGCAATTATTACTTATCGGATTACTGATAGCTTTTGGTTTTACAGCCTGCCTCGATGATGATACCGACTCGGTTGAAGATTACGATACGGTATTAGTGGAATACGACAGAGATTTCAATTTCGATTCGAAACAGTATTATTTGTTGCCCGATACGGTAACAATGATTACAGATGTGGAGAATTACGAAAAAAGTGCAGAGGAACTGGCGCTCGACGATGCTATACTTGCCGAAATTGAAACCCAGATGGAACAGGCAGGTTATACAAAACTGACTCCGGCTGACACGGCTGATTCAGACAGGATGGACCAGGCGGTAATTGTGACCACTTCGCGTGCCACAGTTACCTACGTAGATTACTACACCGATTATTACAACTACGGGCGCAGCTACTGGGGCTGGTATTACGGTTTCGACCACTATTTCCCCGGATATTACTGGGATTATTACTACCCGTGGGGTTACCCCGTAAATTATGCCTACACCTATTCAGTGGGTACAGTAGTTATAGAAATGGTAGATCCGGCAGACCCGTACAGATTGGATGACGATAACGGAGAAGTTGTTTACCCGGTGAGATGGCTTGCGGTGCTAAACGGTCTGGCGGAAATGTCGTACGAAAATACCGAAGAGCGAATTACCGACGGAATTGAAGAAGCATTTACGCTTTCGCCATTTCTCACTACCGATTAGTTAATAAAATACGCCACAGTTGCCCTTAGTTTTCCCTCAAAAATTAAATTACCCGGGAACAGAAACGAATTCTGACCCGGGTAATAATTTTAAGAGACGGCTTTAAAAGCCGCGACATCAAGGGAAATAGAGAGTAGAAACTCAACAAGCGCAAAATTTAAATCTGTGCGAACAACAAATTGTTATTGCATTATACTTCAACATCGCCACCTTTTTGTTTTTCAGTTGCCACCACCGTTTTTTGTTCTTTTTCGAGAAGCTTTTCAATAAGATTTTCCAGCATATTCATGTAACTGAAATAGGCCGTATCCGGATCATCGAAAAGGTTAAAATGATGTTTGGCAAACCGGCTTTTTTTAAACCTGTTGTTCATGTAAAACAGGTTTTCCATATCCTGCAATACATCCCATTCTTTTACCAACTCTTTGTCCGGTCCGTCGTGCATCAGGGTGTTTATCCGCAATTGGCGGTCGAACGACTGGATTTGATATCTGTTTTCAAGCCACATATCATCGAGCTGGCTGCGGTGCAACACATTGTTCAGTAAATTATTGGTGTTGTTTACCGGATTATATTTCTCCACTGACTCCGAAGGAGAGGTGAAAATTATTTTATTCTCTGTCAGCAAATCGCGCAGGAATTTCTGCCAGGTAACTGTTTTACTCAGGTGAAACAAGTTTTTTGCCTGGGTGAGGTTATAAACTGCAACTACAGGATTACTGTCGGTAACATAATTTTGAAATTTGGTTGCAATACGTTTTGAAAAACCTGAATTTTCATCGGTGTACGGATTAAAATCCAGTTTCTGAAGCATTTTGCTGATTTTGTAATTTATCGGTACTACGGTTGCACCACCAGCGTTGTCAGTATTTTCCAAAACATTCTTTTTATAAGAATCGTTTTTAAACTGATTTAAATTGGTAAAAACAGCCCTTTTCCCAAGTGTTGAAACTGTTTCGATAAAATGCGGCAAATATACCGGCGAGTGCACAATAAAAATTTCAGGTATCGTTCCAAACACCGATTCCACTGCAATATCGTGAAGCTTGACCTGACGTATCAGCGAGTGTTCATCAAAAAAAGGTACAACAGAGTGCGACCAGGGTTCCGATAAAATTTCGATGCACCCGTTTTCATGCATTTTTTTCAACTGGTCAATTACTTCGGGAGCATGTTTTAGCAAATTCGTAAGCGTTATGCCGTTAACCGACACACCTGCCTTAAATTTTCCTTTCGATTGAAGATGAACACTTTCAAGTCCTCTAAGGTATGGAAGTAAATTTGCAGCATAACTCTCAGCAATGCTTTTCCCGGTTTCTTCGTTATTGTCGTTCTGTAAATAGGAGCCGGTTTTCAAAAACCCATCCAGCGCCCTGACAGCAGGAATATGTATTTTAAAATTTAAACAGACTTTTATCATGTGTAATTGTTTTAATGCCGGTAAAATGGCTGGTTTTTTTCGTTTTATTAATCAGACAACTGCCAGTCGACAACAAATGAAAGCGGGTTTCGCTTTTTGTTGAATACGCTTGGTTTGTTTTTTTGTTTACTGAATTGTTCTCCGGAGGTTAATTTCCGTTCCGAACCAACATCCGGGTGGAAATTCTTTTTTTGATTTTTTGAGGATATTTTCATAATATTTGTTTTAAAAAGTTGTGAGCTATAAAGTTACAACAAATCCAACTTATCAGGATATGCTATTTTTATTCATTTTTTTGTTCATTTTGTTCATTTACATATTTTGTACCTGATTGGTGAGTCGTTTTTGGGGCGTATTCATAATATCAGGATTTTTACAGACCGCTATTTCAGTGGTTTTTTTATTTCTGTTCACCCGTTTGTAACCGAGCGCTTTTTTTATTTTGCCGGGAAAAACTTCTTCCAGAACATCCGAATGTGAATCGGAGTAATGGCGGTAACACCAGCTAAATATTTCATCGCGATTATCGGGGCCGGCCCATTTAACACTTTTAATAAGTTCTTTGCGAAACAACTCTTTCCAGTTGCATACTTTGGGTAAAATTTTTTTTGCGTATTCAATCATTGCAGGGTAGGTTTTATAATTTTATTGTTTTGAAAACTTCATCTTATTCCATTTCCATTTTTGTATTAAAAGAACGAATCCGGTTTTAGTTCCATCTTATAAACATCAAATGTAATGGATGCAATTATCTTATTATACTGTTTTCCTTGTCATTAATTCATTCATTCTGTTCATTTTCAATCCGGGGAGTTTTTATTTTGAATTTGCAGTATTATTTATTGTAACGCCGTCAGGTCTCCCAACTCTGACAGTTCAGGGTGCCACTGCCTGAAAAGCATTTTTCAGCAACTGTTATGAGTCGGAGCGTTTGTCCATTAACCCAATAATTCCGCTTTCATTTTCAGCAGCCGTTTCAATCGGAGCGATTGTCCACCTGCCAAGGGGGACAAGGATGGATTTATCCATCCAGGGGGTAAATAATCCGCAGATAAGTCTGATTGTAACGCTGTCAGGTCTCCCAACGCTGACAGGTTGCTCCAAAAACCACGAAGTGGTTCAACAACAATAGCCACGGGTACAACCCGTGGTAAACAACCACACCCCGCCAAAGAACCCGGTACGGGTTCAATAATTAAATTCATGGGTATTAAACTGAACAGGTGATCTGCCGGCTTGCGGATAACCTGTTCAAAAAAAGAAGTAGCCGGCCCCACCCCGCTTGTTACAATATTTTATTAAATTTTTATTCAGCCTGAGCGGTGATGAAATTGCGATAGCGGAAGGAGAAACCAGTCCTTAACGCTGACAAAGCCTGTCCCGGCTTGTCAGGTTATGGCATCCCGACTTGTCAGCGTCGTCAGACCTGGCAACGTCACGGAGCGTTGATTGCAATTTTGAATGGAAATACCCCGCCAATTCGGTTATGTAAATTTGGATGAATACGTTGTTATGCCCAATCATATTCACGAAA
>DATFJO010000562.1:0-3312 GCA_035269145.1 Tangfeifania sp.
TGTAATTTCGCTGTGTAATGATTTAAAATTGAAATCTTCCACAATACCCACAATTATTCCCTCTTCGTAAGCATGTAACGTTTTACCAATGGGATTTTCAATACCCATTTCATTGGCTGCCTTTTGGTTAATCACATACGCACATTTCCGTCCATTATCATAATCTACCATATCACTTTGAAAGTTGCGACTAAAACCACGTCCCTCAACCATTTTAAGCCCCAGTGTTTCAAAATAGTCGTAGTATACTGAATTCCATTGCATAGCAACGGTTTCTCCATCGGGCATTCCGTCACTACGAAAGTCATCTGCTGAAGTTTGTATGTCAGCCGGCGATGAAAACGCCAAAGTCACCTCCTTTACTCCCGACTGTTTTTTTAACTCCTCACAAAAAACATCCATATTTTCGTTGTATATCCCGTTGCCAATGTGCATGTTTAAAGGGATAGTGATCAGTTCTTCCCTGGCAAAACCCGGGGTGTGTTTTTCCAGAAAATGAACCTGTTTATAGAACATCGTGGTAGTAGCCAGCAGTGCAATACTAATTGCAAATTGCCCTATTACAAGTACATTCACAATGCCCGGTTGTTTATTCAACGATTGTTGATCGGGTTTAAAAATATGAATCGATTTTTGTGCTGAAATTACGATGGCGGGAATAATTGATGTAAAAACAGCAAATCCAATAATTATTCCTGCCAGAACGAATAAAAGGGTAGTATCAAATGTTTTAACTGATGGTAAAAATGAGAAACGATGGGTAAGAACAGCATTGTACAGGTAAACCAAAATCAACGAAATTGTTACACTAATAAAAATATATGCAAATATCTCGCGCAACTGGTCGCGAAAAATGTTTGACTTTGAGGCTCCGCAAACTTTTTTAATACCTGTATTAATTGTGCGTTGTGATGCCGTTCCGATGTGGAGCAGCAGAAAATTCATTGCAGACATTGAAAGAATTACCAGTGCAACAATGGCTAAAAGATACAGGTAATTTTTATTTGCCTGTGGCACCGATTCCCAGCCGGTTTGCATTTCAGTATGAATATTTTTTAAGGATTGCAAAACCAGTTTTTCGGGATTTTCCTCCACGTGGGTTGACAGGTAATCAGTGATTTTGGACGATATTATTTCTCCTTCTGAATTATTTTCAGCTAAAATAAAAGTATGAATATCAGCAGGGTGTTTCCAGCTGGGTTCAATCCAAACCTGGGTTAATTTTGAAATTATTTCCAACGGTAATATAATATCGCCACGAAAATTGGAATTCGTTGGGAAGTCCTTATAAACTCCCTGAACAGTAAACACTTTATCCTTTCCAATTTTTACCTCCTTCCCAATAGGATCCTGGTCACCAAAATATTTTTGAGCTGCACTTCCCGATAAAACAATAGAATTTGGTGAGCTCAGGCAATTTGTTGCATCGCCTTTTTCCAAAGGAAAAGAAAACAAGGTGAAAAAATTCGAATCAGCAAAAATGGTGCGATTTTCATTAAACTTTTTATCGCCGGCAGTAAGCGCCAGGTAGCCCCAGTAAAAACTTACACGCGACGCATCCGTTATTTCAGGAAAATCGGATTTTAAACTCTGTGCCAGCGGCCCGTAAGTTGCCGCACCCGAAAGTTCATTTTTATCGTTTTGGGTTAAAACACGGTAAACACGACTGGAATTTTCATATTGAGCATCGTAATGAAATTCCTGGTAAACATAGCCCAAAACAATAATTGCTGCCGCAATCCCAATGGACATCGATGATATATTCAACAGGTTCAACCGGCTGTTATTTCTGAAATTTCGTATTAGAATTTTTAGCGTTTTCATTTTATGAAAATTAGGTTACTCATACCTCAGTGCTTCAACTGGATTCCGAATAGCTGCTCTCCAAAGCCCCTCTGAATCTCCCCCAAGGGGAGACTTAATCACCAATTCATATCTAATTTTGTCGTTCATTTTATTGGCCGTTCCTTATTCTCCCCCTTCGGGGGAGTTAGAGGGGGCTTCTTATTCATTTCTCAACGCCTCCACAGGATTTTTCGTTGCTGCCTGCCAACTCTGCCAACTTACAGCCCCTCTAAATCTCCCCCAAGGGGAGACTTCTGCCAGTGCATATTTGTTACTATCGTTCATTTTATCATTTATCCCCAAATCCTCCCCCTTCGGGGGAGTTAGAGGGGGCTTCTTATTCATACCTCAACGCCTCAACAGGATTTTTCGTTGCTGCCTGCCAACTCTGCCAACTTACCGTTAGCAGTGCAATTCCCAATGCCAGCAGACCGGCCAGCGCAAATATCCACCAGCTTAAAGTAGTTTTGTATGCAAAACCTTCGAGCCATTTATTCATAGAATAGTATGCAACGGGGATTGCAATTACAAAAGCTATTGCGACCCATTTTACAAAGTCTTTGTTGAGTAATGTTAATATCTCTGATATTTTGGCACCATTTACCTTGCGAATGCCGATCTCCTTTTGCTTTTGGCTTGCGATATACGATACCAAACCCAGCAGCCCAATACAAGCAATCAAAATTGCAAAAACTGTAAATATGCTAACTACTTTTGACAAACGTTCTTCCGTTTTGTATTGCGCATTAAAGGATTGGTCGAGGAAAAAATATTCAAATGGGGTTTCATTGTTGAAACTTTCCCATTGAGATTCTATCGATTTTATTAATTGTGGCAAATTACCAGATTGTACTTTTAATGAAAGGAATCGGCTGGTTTCTCTATATTTTATTATTAATGGCTTTGATTTGTCCCGCAACGATTTCATGTGAAAATTTTTCATTATGCCTATCACTTTAAAATCTTGATCGTAGTTATAGTCATAAATATATTTTTCATTACAATCGCTCCATCCCAGAAGTCTTGCCGCTTCTTCATTTATTATTGCATTATCTTTTTCAGAGGCTGCATTATCGCTAAAAAATCTGCCGTCTTTTAACTGAACTTTTAGTGTTTTTTGAAAATCACCATCAACGTTCATTCTGTTTAATGAATGGGTCTTATCACTCCCTTTTTCACTAAAAATGTTGCCGAAATCATCATCTACAGAAGGCACTAAAGATGAATATGATGCCGATAGAACTGATGGATTTTTAAGCATTTCCATCTTAAAACTGGTTCGTGTTTTATCTAAATAGCCCATATTTTCAACAACCAATACATTCTCTTTTTCGAATCCCGGATTATGTTGATGCAGGTAATTAATTTGTCGGCGGATAATAAGTGTGCAAAACACCAGACTAATAAATACCACAAACTGCATTGTAACTAACCCACCTCGGGTTAACGATTTTGAATTCCCCTCCT
>DATFJO010000563.1:0-4465 GCA_035269145.1 Tangfeifania sp.
CCGCAGTTTTATCTGTTGCAAACTCTCTTCTCCCGAAATGTAGAGTATCTTTTTTTCCTGCAGTCCAAGTGCCATTTGCAGCACCAGTGTTGATTTTCCGATGCCTGGCTCACCACCCAGCAGAACAATGGAACCCGGCACAATTCCACCGCCCAGTACACGGTCGAACTCATTTATGCCCACCGGGAAACGCTGATTTCGTTCTGCCATGATATTTTCAAGCGTGAGGGGCTGGTTGCCGGAAAGCTGAATCGCCATATTGGAGGTCGATTTTTTTTTCTGTACAATTTCTTCCACGAAAGTATTCCATCCTCCGCACGACGGGCATTTCCCCATCCATTTGGGCGACTGCGTTCCGCAGTTCTGGCAGGTATAAATAGATTTGGTTTGGGCCATTAACCGAGGTTTTTAATTTTCTGAATTATTTCGCTGGTTGAAACTCCGGCGATAAGTTCCAGTGTTTCTACTTCGCCGCCGTTTTCCAGCACCGTGTCGTGGCCGGCAATTTCATGAATGGCATACTGTTTTCCCTTTACCAGCACATCGGGAACAATGTGTGCCACCAGCATGGCGGGTGTTTCTTCCTGGAAAATCACCACGGCATCCACAAACCCAAATGCCGCCAAAATTGTGGCCCGTGATTTTTCTCCTAAAATGGGCCGGCCTTTTCCTTTGAGCCGCTCAACCGATGGATCGGAATTTAATCCTACCACCAGTTTGGTTCCCATCTGTGCCGCTTTAGAGAGCGAATCAACGTGTCCGTGGTGAATGATATCGAAACAACCGTTGGTGAAAACAATGCGTTCTTTCCCGGCTTTCCATTCTTTCAGCAATGGTTCAAAGTCCTGGTAGTCATTAAATATTTTGGAATGTATATTGGTTATGGATTCCATGTTCTTTTTTTTCAAAGTTATAAATCGCAGCTAATTTTAACGTTGTTTTCTTTTGAATTATTCAGCATCCAATTCTATCGAAGGATCCCAAAAGCATTCGTTAAAATTAATAATTTTATTGTTTTTCACTTTCAATCCCTCATTTGCCAGCAGTTCCACCATGGCATTCGGTGTATCGAAATGGTGTTTTCCGGTGAGCAATCCGTTGCGGTTTACAACCCGGTGCGCCGGCACAAATTCAGCGTGGCTGTGGGAAGCATTCATTGCCCAGCCCACCATGCGCGCCGAACCGGCAGCTCCCAAATATTTTGCAATGGCTCCGTATGAAGTTATCCGTCCCGGCGGAATTAATTTTACTACTTTGTAAACTTGGTTAAAAAAATCGCTCATAAGCTGTTCTTTACTTGTCATTTCGAATGAGGGACGAATGAGAAATCTGTTTCTGTTTTATGCAGATTTCTCCTCCTGCGTCGTCGAAATGACATTTCACATTTCCCGCGCGCTTCTCCCAAAACTGCGGTATTCGTCTTTTTCAATTGCTATTTCCGGTTCCTGAAATTCAACATCTTCTAATTTGAAAGCCAGGTATTTTATCGTGATTCCGCGGCTTAGCCATTGTTTTTCGTAAAATGTTTTAATCTGCAATGTTTCGTTTAAAATTTCGGATTCGTACAGATTGTCGGTTTTAGCCAGTATTTCCAAATTATTTTTATGCACCAGGGCACTGGTGTAGTTGTACTGAAAATTGCTGTCGGTTTTCAGGTGAATAATGCCCTCTTTTTTCAGGAAATTTTTGTACTTGTTTAAGAAAGTGGTGGAAGTTAATCGCCTTCTGGTTTTTTTCATTTGCGGATCGGGAAATGTGAGCCAGATTTCTTCAATTTCTTCCGGTCCGAAAAACTGCCCGGTAATTTCAATATTTGTACGCAGGAAAGCCACATTTTTCAGCTTTTTTTCGAGGGCTGTTTTTGCACCTTTCCAAAGGCGGGCGCCTTTAATATCAATGCCTATGAAATTGGATGACGGAAATTTTTCAGCGAGTTTTACGGCGTATTCTCCCTTTCCGCAGCCAAGTTCCAGAATGACTGGATTTTCATTCTGAAAAAAATCTTTGGCCCATTTTCCTTTTAAGTGGAAATCGTTGTGTTTTATTTTATTGAAAGGTGCCTGAACAACATGTTCAAAGCCTTTCATCTCTTCAAACTTTGCCAGTTTATTTTTGCTCACGACTTGTCAATCTGTTTTTTTACCGAATTATTTTGTCCGGGTGTTTAATTTATTTTTTCAATTCTGAATCCCACATCGTGGATGCCTTTCAAAACATCCTGGCGCATGCCGTGCTGTATTTTCACTGTGTATTTGCCTGAAACAGGTAATTTCACATTTCGCCTGAAAATGGTTTCCCTTGTTTTTAGTCCGCCAATTCCTTCTCCCAGCCATTCGCCGGAAGGATTGGCCAGTGCGATTTCAAATGTATCTTTCAGCATCTCGCCGTTGGGTTGCAGAATTTCAACGAAAAGCCAAATATTGCTGTAATTGTATGATGTTTCATTTCGGATGTTGATCAGCAAATTATGATTCTGCAGCGTATCTTCAACCGGAATGTTGAAAACCACCAGCGAATCTTTGTGCCAGCCGGTTTCGGGAATGGCTCTGTATTTATCGAAGACCACGGTTTTGTCGCAGGATGTGAGAATTATTCCTGCAAAAATTACGATAAAAAACAGGGGCAAATTTTGTTTCATCTCTTATTGGGATTTCGGTGCTGTTTCTTGTTAAAACTGCGTCTTTTCTTTTTTCGTACTTTTTTCTTTGGCTGGTTGAACCGGTCGAGATCGTCCTGTCCCACAGTGTTGTGAAAAATATCGTCGGCTTGCTTCGGAGCTTCCACGTTTTCCGAAACCAGCTTTTCAGGTTTTTGTCCCCGGCGGTTAAGTTTCTGAATTTTTTTGACCTGCTCGACGGAAAGGGCAATTTGTGTTGAAGGACCTTCGCCTCGCTGCGAGTAATAATAAATGCGTTTGAATATGTCGGCTTTAAAGAACTGATAAGTGGCAAACTTTGTTTCAAGCGGAATATTATTGGGCGGAAAATCCTTTTGTGCGTCGATGTAGGAATCTACTTCATAATTCAGGCAGCATTTGAGCTTTCCGCACTGGCCGGCCAGTTTTTGCGGATTGAGCGAAATATCCTGGTAGCGAGCCGCATTTGTAGTAACTGAAACGAAATTGTAAATCCATGTGCAGCAACACAGTTCACGGCCACACGGACCTACTCCGCCTATCCTGCCGGCTTCCTGCCGCGCGCCAATTTGCTTCATTTCAATTCGGATGCGAAAAGTGTCGGCAAGCACTCTAATCAGTTGCCTGAAATCGACACGTCCGTCGGCGATGTAGTAAAAAATGGCTTTTGTACGGTCGCCCTGGTATTCCACATCCCCGATTTTCATGTCCAGTTTCAAATCGGCGGCAATTTTCCGCGACTCAATCATCGTTTCATATTCCATCGAAATGGCTTCTTTCCATTTATCGATGTCCTGTGGTTTGGCTTTGCGGTATATTTTTCGGAGTTCGCCGTTTACAGTGGTAACCTTGTGCTTTTTCATTTGCCCGGGTACCAGTTCGCCGGTTAGTGAAACAATGCCGATATCGTGGCCCGGGTTGGCTTCAACTGCAACAATATCCCCGGCTTCCAGTTTCAGATCGTTTACATTCCGGTAAAAATCTTTCCGGGTATTTTTAAACCGCACTTCAACTATCCCATCGGCGCCGGCGTTGCTTACTACGTCTTTCATCCAGTCGGTGGCATGCATTTTGGCACATCCGGAATGTGGCTTGCTGCAAACACCTCTGTCAATTAAATCCCCATTCTTCATAAAAATCAATTCAAAGTAATGCTCAAATGTTCAAAATTTAACATGAACAGTTTGCATTGCAATTCACAAAAATAATGATTAATACCAATTTGATCAGGAAATCGCTGATTTTTAACCGGTGAATGAACCAAACAAAAAGCTATTTGGAAAGATTCCTGTTTATTTTTTTATGAGTCTTACCATTCTCAATGCTGTGTCGAGAAAGATGATGCGGGCATTTCCGTTCATGGAAATGTGTTTTATGCCCAGTTCAAATTCTTTGGCAAACGGAACGATATTTCGTTCGTTGATAAACGGTGCGAAATTTTTTCCCCAGTTTTTTTCTTCTTCATTCAGGTAAATTAGTGATGGTTTTTTCATGTTCATCACAAAATATTCACGTACCATGCGCAAGGCAAAATTGAAGAATGATTTTTGGCGGTCGCGGCCAATCCGTCCCATTTCTTCGGCCCAGTCAACCAGCTCTTTTACTTCGCGTTTGTAGGCAAAACGCATCATCTCCTGGAACTTGGTGAAATAGAACTGAGTGTCTTCGTTTGGATTAAGGTATTCCAGCGCCTTGACATAATTTCCGCCGGCAAGGTGCACCGCATCAGGAATTTGTTCTTTTTTGATTCCTTCCGCTTTTTCCAGTGCGTTTTTCATCGATTCATTGTCGATGAATGGAACTTTCAACAATTGCGCCCGGGAGCGGATA
>DATFJO010000564.1:0-2749 GCA_035269145.1 Tangfeifania sp.
GCCTGGATTGCCACAATTGTTTCTATTCTTGCAAAAGAGGGGATGGCTCAATACGCGTTTTGGGCGCACCGTAAAACTAATTCTTCTATTTTAAAAGCCGACGGCTGGCACCATAGAACCGATGCGCTTTCATCAGTTATAATTCTTATTGGTATTGCAGTGGGCAACTATTTTTGGTGGACCGACGCAGTTCTGAGCTTTATTGTTGCACTGATGATTGGCTGGGCGAGCTACGAAATTTTATCGAAAGAAATTACTTCGCTCCTGGGCGAAAGTCCTTCAGATGAAATGCTGATTTCCATTCGCGAAAAAACCCAAAAAGCGTTTAAAGAACCATTGCATCTGCATCACATTCATCTTCACGAATACGGAAATCATACTGAACTGAGCTGTCATATAAAACTTCCGCCACAAATGCCGCTGGAGGAAGCACATGATATTTGTACAAAAGTGGAGAATGTAATCTGGGAGGAGTTTGGATTTATTTCCACTGTTCATCCCGAACCCATTGAGTGGTAAAGCCTCCCCTAACCCCTCCCAAAGAGGGGAACCAGGAGGAAGAACATTTTTAGGTTTTCTAAATTTCTAAAATATATTACCTTTCACTGTAAAATAAATTTACTAATGATAACAGCAGTAGTTTTAATACAAACAGATCGTGAAGAAGTTAACAGGGTAGGTGAAAAATTAGCTGAAATAGACGGAGTAGTTGAAGTTTATTCAGTGAGTGGGCGTTACGATTTGATTGCAATTATGCGGCTGGAAACCAATGAAGAACTGGCCGAACTGATGACTGAAAAATTAACCAATGTAGAAGGAATTACCGATACCGAATCGATGATTGCCTTTCGGAAAATCTCGAAAAAAGATATTTCGTTTGGGTGACAGATTCACCCGTCTAGCGGTTTTGAACCGCTTGACGGATATTTTATCATGGCAACTCAATAATTCGGATATTCCGGAAATGTATCTCAGCGCCTTCTGCCTCGAGGCAGATGTAGCCCTCTTTTTTGGTTGATTCGCTGATTCCGTTTACAAATTTCCCGTTTACTGAAAGTTTTATGGTGCCATCCACACAAACCACATCGTAAGTGTTCCATTCTCCTTTTCCCTTGCAGCGGTTTTCGACTGATTTGCTTCGTCTGCCACGCGGATTGTCCGGCACAACTTCCACACCGCCAACACCAAAAAGTTCGCCATGCACATAAGCGATGGGAGGTTTTTCGCCGTTTCGTGTATTTTGGTTTACCCAATCGAGTTCCAGCATTTGAACTTCTACGCCATTTGGCAGCCGGTTGTCGCCTGGCTCGGCATCACTCCATACAAAAGTGCCTGAATTTCCACCGGCCTCCATGTGTTTCCATTCAATGTGCATGATGAAATTTTTATATTTTTTTTCGCTGCGGACAACGCCAATCGGAAGTCCGGAGCAAATCAGCTCATCGCCTTTTACAGCCCAGGTTTCGTCTTCTGTATTCACCTGGAACCAATTAACCGGCTCTCCTTTTATTTTTTTACCGGGAATAATTTCCTGATGGTTCAGTTCCTTTCCAAAACTAAAAAGCGGCTGTTGGGCATGTATGTTTCCTGCCATAAAAAAAATCGACAGGAATAAAATTGTGATTTTCATTTTTAATTGATTTTACTGATTACCGTTTACTTTTTACTTTTCATCTTTTAACTTCTTTTTAGATGGCAGTGTTAGGTTCACCTGCTTTCGGAACTTCTTCCTTTACTTCCGGCACAGGTCCAAATGAATAGGTTTTTGGGCCAAGGTAGAGGTCGGAGTTCATAATTTCTTCCCATGTTACGTCTTTTCCTGTATACGCGGCAATTCGGCCCATAATGGTTAAAAGCGTTGAATTTACTTGTGCTTCGGCATCGTTAACCGCATTTCCGGTGCGAATTCCGGTAATTAGGTTGATGTGCTCCTGTACAAATGGGTTGGTTACTTCCCATTTTTCGTTTGGTTCCTCTTCAGTAGGATAGGGGTATTCCCAGATGATATTTCCCTGCAAATCATATATCTTGCCGGCTGCATCGGCATATCCTTTGCTGCCGTTTATTTGCTGCACTTTGCCGTTGGTGCATCCGTTAATTTGTCGTGCCGAACAATGTGTGCGCAGGCCGTTTTCATACACATATTCAATGCTGAAAAAATCGTACTGATCACCGGTGATTCTTCGCTGGCGGCCTCCGTAGCCAACGGCCTTAACCGGATTTTTTCCGATGTACCAGTTCATTACATCCACTTCATGTATAAATTGCTCGGTTATGTGGTCGCCCGATAACCAGCAGAAATTTACCCAGTTGCGCAGCATGTATTCCATTTCGCTCCATTCAGGTTGTGGTTTACGCACCCACAATGCACCGCCATTGCGGATAATATGCGCCCCGGAAATTTCACCAATTTTTCCGTTGGCTACCTGTCGCTGTGTTTCCATGTAATCTTTTTGAACCCGGCGGATTGTGCCGCTCACCATGCACAAGCCAAGCGATTCGGCTTTTTTTGAAGATGCCAGAACCGAGCGTGCGCCCACCGGATCAACTGCACAGGGTTTTTCCATAAAAACGTGTTTGCGTGCATTTATAGCAGCCTCCACATGCGCTGGCCTGAAATGCGGCGGAGTACAAAGCAGCACGAGGTCCACTCCTGAATCAATCACTTTCTGGTAGGCATCGAACCCAATGAAACAGTTTTCACCGGCTATCTCCACATTTCGTTCTTCTTTTAATTTAGCCCGGCAGT
>DATFJO010000565.1:0-5041 GCA_035269145.1 Tangfeifania sp.
CAACCGTGAAGCCGGCTTCTTCCGGGCTCAGCAAGTCAGGATTGATGCTGCCGCTGCGCGCTTGTGCAGCCAGTTGCTGTAACTGATAGGAGAGGCCTGTAACCGACAAGTCATCTGCATTTTTCAGCGCAGGAACCATCAGACCACGTTCAGTATCAACAGCCAGACCGAGGTGGACTTTTTTGAACCATTTCATTTTATCGACCAGGTAATGCGTGTTCACCCGTGGGAATTTTTCCAGCGCACGAATTACTGCAAAGCACACCAAATCGTTGATGGTGACGTTTTGTGAAACGGTTCCTTCAGCATATTCTTTTTTGAATTTTTTGCGAAGTTTTTTTAGTTGCCGTGCATCGGCGCTCAGGTGGTGGGTGAGCTGCGCCGAATTCTGCAACGAGTTGTACATGGCAGTTGCAATTAGTTTGCGGATGTTGGGAATCGATTTGATTTCAAAATCGTCGCCAGATTGCAATACTTTTGCTTTTTGTTCTGCAGTTTTTGTTGGCTGAACTTTGGAAGCGGGTTGCTTGGTTGGTGCTTCCAATGTTTTGGAAGCTTCCTCTACATCGCGGGCAATGATTCTGCCCCGCGGACCCGAGCCTTTCACAGAATTGACGTCGACGCCCATTTTGGCAGCCATGTTTTTGGCCAGCGGCGAAATACGGATGCGCCTGTCCGGCGAATCGTCCTCCATTTCAAACTCAATGACCTTCGGACTGTCTTCCGTCGGCTCATTTTTTGGTTCCGGTTTTTCTTCGGTTTCAGGAGTGGCTCCGTTGTTCGGGTCGAATTCATCCACCGGTTCGCCTTCTTCCCCGATAACCGCCACATTTGTTAACACCGGCACTTCGTCTCCTTCTTCAAAAAAGGCAGCCAGAAGAACACCATCTTCTTTTGCTTCCTCTTCAAAAGATGCTTTGTCGGTTTCGTACGAAAAAAGAATATCGCCCTCGCTCACTTTTTCGCCAACCGATTTATACCACTGCCCCATAATGCAGGATTCAACCGATTGACCCTGACGGGGCATCATAACAGGTATTGCCATATTTTATTGATTTACTGATTTTTGTTTAACTTGTATATACGAATTCAAAATACTTTTGTTTTATTATTGTTCTGACAAACAGAAGTTTTTATGTGATAATGAAATCAAGGGTGTAAAAATATAATTAATAACTTGTAAATACAAGTTGTGGTTTATGTTTTAAAAATTTTTTAACTTTGAGCCGGAATGGAAAACATACCACAATACCGGAAATTGTATGAGCTTCTTCGAAAAAATATTCTGACAGGGATATACGAAGAAGGAAGTTTGCTGCCGTCGGAAAATGAGATGTGCGCTATACATGGAATGACCCGGCCTACTGTTCGGCATGCGCTCGATTCACTTGTAAAAGATGGTTTGATTCTGAAAAAGCAGGGGAAGGGAAGCATCGTAAGAAAACCGCCTCAAAACATCGGTATTTTATCGATTGCCGGAACTGCTTCAGCCATAGGGGTTCGGTACCTGAAAACCGAAATTCTGCAGAAACCAATTGTAAAACCATGGCCCGGAAATTTTCCTTTTGAGCTTTCGGAGTTGGAAGACGAGTCAGGGTGCGTTTACATGGAAAGGTTGCGTTACGTTGACGAAGAGCCTGTTTTTTACGACATCAACCACTTACCCAACATTTATTTGCCGCGGATTATTAATCGTTCGTTTGAGAATAAATCGTTGTTTGAGATACTCCGCAAAAACTACCAGATTGAAATTTTGGGCGGAGAGCAACAACTGAAAGCGCAAATGCCTTCAGGAAAAATAAAGAAGTTGTTGCATCTGAAAAAAGGGCAGCCCGTTTTGCACATCGAACGAAAATTACATACCAATAAAGAAGGGTTTAACATTTATTCCACCATCTACTTTAATTCGGAAAAGCACGCAATTTTCGGGAGTTTCTAAAAATCATCACTCAAAAATGATATACTCGCTTTAATTTTCTCTGCAAAATTTTTTCTTCCTTTTATTTAATTTTAATTTTGCGCACCGAAATTTCTGATTGAATTTCAGGAGTTAACGAAATGTGCGGAATGTAAATTGGTTGCTTTCCGTTAGTTTGAACCAAAAGTAAATTATTTTGGGATATATAAATGCTGAAGTGCAAGAGATAAAAGAACCCTTAAACATCAAAGGCGAAAAGGCCACATTTATTAACGAGAAGTACGGAAATCACGTCCGTAATAATTTCGATATCTGGCTGGCAAAATCGGAGAAACCAACGCCGCTTGTAATTTATATTCACGGCGGGGGATTTGTTGGCGGCGATAAATCAAAATATTTTGATTCTCCCGATTTGGTTCGATTCCTTGATGCCGGTGTTTCAGTGGCAGTAATTAATTACCGGTTCATGACTGAGGCTCCCTATGGAATAATGGCCAGTTTTAACGATTCCAAAAAATGCCTTCAGTATATCCGGTTCAATGCTGAAAAATATAACATCGATAAAACCAGGATTGCCTGCTCAGGTGGTTCGGCTGGTGCCGGAACAGCTTTGTGGTTAAATTTCAGTGATGACATGGCTGACCCTGAAAACACGGATCCTGTTTTGCGCGAATCCACCCGGCTGACTTGCGCCGGAGCTTTTGCCACACAATCTACTTACGATATTTTTCAGTGGGAACAGACCATTGGAGTGCCAATGGCTGCCACCCGCGAGCAGCTTATTTCCATTGCTGCGGCTTTTGGAATCAGGTATGAAGAGGGGATGGATTTGTACAGTCTCAGAGAAAAACGAAAAGAGCTTGATTTTCTGACAAAAATGGATAAAAATGACCCACCCATTTTTGTATATAACAAACATAAAAGTGGCATCCCTGCCAACCAGGATGATTTGAATCATCACCCGATTCATGCAAAAATTATAAAAGAAAAAGCCGAAGAAGCAGGTCTTGAAGCGATTGTTTATGCCCCTGAAATCGGAATTGTAGATTCTTCAGGTAAAGATCTGGTTCAGTTTTTTATGGAAAAATTCTTTTGAAATCCCATTTTTTGAATAATTTTTCACAACAATTGAGTAAATATTCATTTTTCTTTACAAAAGAATAATGCTGAGATGAAGCTGATTTTGGGTTCAATGTCGCATTATCAGTGGTATTGATAAGTGTGAAAACCTGATTTTGATTTCATTTTTGAGGCTACGTGTAATCAGTGTTAACTAAAAATATACATCTTTGCATACGAAAAATCAGACAAAAGCAAAAACGAATGAAAGTATTAAAGTTTGGCGGCACATCAGTAGGTTCTCCTGAAAATATGCGGTCTGTTATGGATATTGTCGCCGATGGCGAACAAAAGATTATTGTTTTATCGGCCATGTCGGGAACCACCAATGCACTGGTTGAAATTTCAGGTTATTTAAAAAAGAAGAACAAAGAAACGGCAGGTATTCTCATCGGGCAACTGGAATCGGGCTATAAAAAGGTTGTGAAAGAGCTTTTTAAAACCGAAGAAAACCAGCAGGCCGGGCTGGAGGTAATAAAGTCATCTTTTAAAATTATAAAATCATTTACTTCAGGCAGGTTTCCTCTCGCGGGCGAAAACACCATTCTTTCGATGGGGGAAATGATTTCAACACAACTGTTTACGTTGTTGATGAATGAAAACGGACACAACACCAAACTGTTGCCTGCGCTGGATTTTATGCGTATCGACGAAGATAAAATGGCTGACTCGCAATTTATTGGCGACCATGTTTTTCCGGTTTTGGAAAACGTGGGTGAAGCTGATTATTATATTACGCAGGGTTACATTTGCCGAAATGCCAACGGAGAAGTGGATAATTTGCAGCGTGGCGGAAGCGACTACACTGCATCCTTAATTGGAGCTGCAATCGATGCCGAAGAAATTCAAATATGGACCGACATCGACGGATTTCATAACAACGATCCGCGCTATGTTGAAAATACCAAAAAAATTGACCATCTCTCGTTTAACGAAGCAGCGGAGCTGGCTTATTTCGGAGCGAAAATTCTTCACCCGCAAACCGTATTTCCGGCGCGGGTTCAGGATATTCCTGTGAGGCTGAAAAATACACTGAACCCAACTGACAGCGGTACGCTGATAACCTCGGAAACCACCGGGGCCGGAATTAAAGCCGTAGCTGCAAAAGATGGTATTACTGCCGTTAAAATACGATCAGACCGAATGCTGATGGCTTACGGTTTCCTGAAAAATGTGTTCAAGATTTTTGAAAAATACAAAACACCCATCGACATGATTTCTACTTCGGAGGTGGCTGTTTCTCTTACAATCGATAACATCGACCACATTAAAAGAATTCGTGATGAACTGAATAAATTTGGGTCGGTGGAAGTGGAACACAATATGACTATAGTTTGTATTGTGGGCGATATTATTGCCGAAGAGCGTGGATTTGCATCAAAAGTATTCGATGCGCTCGACGGAATTCCAATCCGTATGATTTCTTACGGTGGGAGCCGTTACAATATTTCAGTGTTGGTGCCGAGTTCTCACAAGGAGAAGACATTGAGGGTGCTGAGCGAAGATTTGCTGAAAAACGGGGATTAGCATAAATGCAAAGAAAAATCATTAATAAAGCCGGCAGTTTTAAAAATTGCCGGCTTTTTTATCCTATCGAAATTAAAAAATTACATTCCGCTAAAATCAACTCCTTCAAATAGAATGGAAGGAACCAGCCAGGCTGAGTTTCTGTTTACGTCATTTCCTGTTTCCACAATATTCGACCAAAGTTCTTTCATGTTTCCGGTGATGTTCATTTCAGAAATTGGCTGAACCAGTTCACCGTTTTCAACCAGGAAACCTTCTATTCCATACGAAAAATCTCCTGAGGTTCCGTTGCAGTTCCCGCCGTTAAACCCGGTAACAAGAATTCCTTTATCGACTGATGCTATTAGACCGTCCAGGTCTTTAACGCCGGTTTCAAAAACCAGGTTGGTGGAACTTCCGCTGGTAGGTTCCATCTCCAGTTTTTTGCCGTAATAGGTGTCGATGTAATAATTTTCAAGAACTCCTTTTTCAAACACC
>DATFJO010000566.1:0-9984 GCA_035269145.1 Tangfeifania sp.
AACCTGACTGACCTGAAAGTGGAAGTTTTGGTGGAACAAAACGCCGGCGCAAATGCCTTTGCCACCGACGAAGACTACAAAAATGCCGGAGCAAAAGTAGTCACCCGCGAAAAACTGTTCGGGCAGGCAGAAGTTTTGCTGCAGATTCAAACACCTGACGAAAAGGATATTCAAAACATCCGTAAAGACCAGGTCTGGATCAGCGCATTTAATCCGTTGTGGGATACCAAACTGGTAAAAACCTTTCTCGAAAAAGGGGTAACCACGTTTAGTCTCGATTCCATACCGCGAATAACACGCGCACAGGCAATGGACATTTTATCGTCGATGGCGACTGTGTCCGGTTACAAAGCAATGCTCGAGGCAGCGTTGAAACTGCCTACTTTTTTCCCGATGTTTATGACCGCTGCGGGTACCATTCGCCCGGCCAATGTGCTCATTCTGGGCGCAGGAGTTGCCGGGTTGCAGGCTGTTGCCACAGGCCGGAAACTGGGCGCACAGGTTTATGTATTTGATGTGCGTTCGGCTGTAAAAGAAGAAGTAATGAGTCTCGGTGGAAAATTTGTTGAGGTGGAAGGTGCAACAGAAGACAAGGCAGCCGGAGGCTATGCAGTGGAACAAACCGAGGAATACAAGAAAAAACAGCAGGAAGCAATTAACAGCCATGCTGCCAAAGCAAATGTAATTATCTGCACAGCACAAATTCCAGGCAAAAAAGCACCTCTGTTGATTTCAAAAGAAACGGCTGAAACCATGAAACCGGGCTCAGTTATAATTGACCTTGCCGCATCAACCGGTGGTAACTGCGAACTCACCGAAAACGATAAAACCATTATGCACGAAGGCGTAACCATTGTGGGGCAATCGAATTATCCCGCGCAAATGCCGGTGGATGCCAGCCGCATGTTTGGTAAAAACGTACTCAATTTCCTGAAACTTATTATTGGTGAAGAAGGAGCTTTGAACCTCAATTTTGAAGACGATATTGTAAAAGGAACCTGCATTACGAATAAAGGGGAAATTTACAACGAACGCGTAAAATCAGTAATCGAAAACAACTAAAAAACCAGATATGGAACAAGTATTGACTTTTTTCCTGGAAAACAAAGAATCCATTTTTATCATCGCTTTATCCATTTTTCTGGGTATTGAAGTGATTTCCAACGTACCGGCTGTATTGCATACCCCGCTGATGTCGGGAGCCAATGCAATCAGCGGTGTAATTATTATCGGGGGTATTATCCTCGTCGGCCATGCCGATTTGTCCCGTTTTTCGGTAGATCTCGTTCTCGGGATTCTGGCACTAATTTTTGGGACACTCAACGTAGTGGGCGGTTTTGCAGTTACCGACAGGATGCTTGAAATGTTTAAAAAGAAAAAAAAGTAGGAAGTCATGGATAAAGTATTAGAAATAATAAACGGAACACAATTCACAGTTGGCGATACGCTGCTTGAGCTCAGCTACCTTATTGCAGCGCTCCTGTTTGTTGTAGGACTAAAAAAACTTTCGCACCCCGAAACTGCCCGCAGTGGTAACCTTTGGGCTTTTGGCGGAATGGCACTGGCAATGATTACAACATTGCTTTTGCACCGTAACAGCGCGGGAGAAGGAATTTCATTGACCAACATTTGGATTATACTTGCTGCAATTGGCGTGGGTGCAGCCATTGGCTGGATGGTTGCCCGTAAAGTAAAAATGACTGCCATGCCACAACTTGTGTCATTGTTTAACGCTACAGGTGGCGGCGCTTCCATGCTGGTTGCATTGCTTGAGTACCCGGCCGCAGCAGCCGGTGATGTTCGTTCGATTATAGTAACGGTATTGGGATTAATTATTGGTGCAATTGCGTTTAGTGGAAGTTTAATTGCTTTCGGAAAACTCGACGGGCGTGTGGGTGATATTATGAAGCCATTTATGACCTATATCAACCTGGTTTTGTTGCTGGCAACAATTGCTCTGGGTATTTTCATCATTATTTCACCCAATCCACCAGCAGAAATGCTTTGGGCCATTTATGCATTAACAGCTATCTCGCTTGTTTACGGTGTTATGTTTGTGATGCCGATTGGCGGTGCCGACATGCCTGTGGTTATTTCGTTGCTGAACTCCTTTACAGGAATCGCAGCAGCCATGGCCGGTTTTATTTATAACAACCAGGCGATGATTCTGGGTGGTATTTTTGTTGGAGCAGCAGGAATGATTCTGACTCTTCTGATGTGTAAAGCGATGAACCGTTCGCTGATTAATGTAATCATTGGTGCATTTGGTGGCGGGGCTGCAGCCGGAGATCGCGAACAGGGAAATATCAAGGAAATTACCCTGAGTGACGCAGCCGTTCTGATGAGCTATTCACAAAGAATTGTGGTAATTCCCGGTTATGGGCTGGCAGTAGCACAGGCGCAACACATTGCCCACGAACTGGATAACCTGCTCGAAGGAAAAGGTGTGGAAGTAAAATACGCCATCCATCCGGTGGCAGGAAGAATGCCGGGCCACATGAACGTGTTGCTGGCAGAAGCGGATGTTCCTTACGAACAACTTGTGGAAATGGACGACATCAACCCGGATATGCCAAATGTGGATGTAGCAATAGTTGTTGGAGCCAACGACGTGGTAAATCCAGCAGCCTACAACGACCCAAGCAGTCCGATTTACGGAATGCCGATTATAAACGCCCACGAAGCCAAAAACATTATAATTATGAAACGCGGAATGGGTAAGGGCTATGCCGGAATTGAAAACGAACTGTTCTTTAACGACAAAACCCGCATGTTGTTTGGAGATGCCAAAAATTCAATCACTAAACTGGTTGCTGAAATTAAAAGTATGTAACATTGCAAAGTGCAGAGAGCACAGAACAAAGCGAGATAAAAAAATGCCATTTCCGTCAGTTGACGAAAGTGGCATTTTTCTTTTGGAAATGTGGATAAAGAGATGCAACTTTATAACATCTAAATTTAAAATTTACTGAAAATGAAAAAATTATTATTACTGATGTTTATGGCCGCTCTTTTTTCAGGAGCTTTGCAGGCAGCCGTTACCGAATCGAACGAGGATATTACCGGAGAATGGAAATATGAAAGCCCGCATGCCCCTTATGGTTATGAAAAAGGTTCTATCATTATTTCCGAAAAAGAAGGAAAACTGGCAGGCGAAATTAAATTTGCCGACGGTTACAAATTACCTTTAAAAAATGTGAGCTATAAAGACGGAGTTTTTAAATGCAGCCTGACCATCGACTACAACGACATTGCCATTAAAGCAACTTTTGAGGGCAGCAAAATGAAAGGCACTGCCGATTCACCTGAAGGAGCACTGCCGTTCACCGCAGAAAAAGCAAAAGAATAAGACCAGCAAAAACAAAGGATGGTACATTTTACAAAATGCCATCCTTTTATTTCTTTTACTGATTACTTTTCACCTTTCACTGTTTACTGAATTATCCTTCCCCGATCATTTTTTTCGGATCAACCCACTTGTCAAAATCTTCTTCTGAAACATAACCAAGTTCAGAAGCCGATTTTTTTAGCGTAAGATTTTCACGATAAGCTTTTTTGGCAATTTCAGCGGCTTTATTGTATCCAATGTGCCGGTTTAAGGCGGTTACCAACATCAGCGAGTTTTCTAAATAATTCTCAATTACGGGTTTATTCGGTTCGATTCCCACAGCGCAGTTGTCATTAAAACTAACACAGGCATCGGCAAGCAGGCGCGCACTTTGCAACACACTGGCCGCCATTACCGGTTTAAAAACATTTAGTTCAAAATGGCCATTGCTCCCGCCAATTCCTACTGTTACATCGTTTCCCATTACCTGGGCAGCAACCATTGTAAGGGCTTCAGCCTGCGTAGGATTCACCTTGCCCGGCATAATGCTTGACCCGGGTTCATTTTCAGGAATAAAAAGCTCGCCGATTCCACACCGCGGCCCGCTGCTTAACATACGAATATCATTCCCGATTTTCATCAAACTTACTGCCAGCCGCCGGAAAGCGCTGCTTAATCCCACCATGGCATCGTGAGCAGCAAGGGCCTCAAATTTATTGGGAGCAGTAACAAACGGAAGTCCCGTTAATTTTTCAATTTTTTCAGCTACGGCTTCAGCATAACCTTTTGGAGTGTTTAGCCCTGTACCTACTGCAGTTCCGCCCAGCGCAATTTCACTCACTTTTTGAAGCGAAGTTTTCAGCATTCCAATGCCATTGTCTAATTGCTGTGCATAACCACTGAATTCCTGCCCCAAAGTAAGCGGCGTGGCATCCATGAAATGGGTGCGCCCGGTTTTTACCACATCCTTAAAATCCTCCGATTTCTGAACCAATGTATCCAGCAGCTTTTGTATTCCCGGCAAAGTGGATTCAAAAGTCAATTTATAGGCAGCAATGTGCATGGCGGTCGGAAAAGTATCGTTACTGCTCTGGCTTTTATTTACATCGTCATTCGGACTTAGTTTCTTCTCCTCATCCGTTAATTTACCTCCCAGCAAAACATGCGCCCGGTTGGCAATCACTTCGTTCATGTTCATGTTGCTTTGAGTGCCGCTGCCTGTTTGCCAAATCACCAACGGAAACTGTTCGTCGTGTTTACCATCCAGAATTTCATCGCAAACTTTTGCAATTACATCCGCTTTTTCTTTCGATAAAACTCCCAGCTCGAAATTGGTTAAGGCTGCGGCCTTTTTCAAGTATGCAAACGCATAAATAATTTCTTTCGGCATGCTGCCCTGCTCGCCAATTTTAAAATTGTTGCGGCTGCGTTCGGTTTGTGCTCCCCAATATTTACCAGCGGGCACTTTTACTTCTCCCATTGTATCTTTTTCAATTCTGTAATCCATAACGTATTCTGTTTTTTAATTCAAACACCCGGATAAATTGAATGTTCGGATGACTGAAATACATTTTGCCAATCACTCTTTTCGAATCGAAATATGATGCATGCAACTAACAGCAAAAACATATTAAGAAACATTTTGTATTTTTGAGGAAATAAAATCTGAAAATACAATGAATACTCAAACTATATCAATAGATATTCCATCAGACATTCTGCTTGCCCTTAATGAGAGTGAAGGCAAACTTAAAAATGAAATAAAAATTCTACTGGCAATTCGTTTTTTTCAGCAAGAAAAACTGACAATAGGCAAAGCCGCTCAATTGTGTGGATTATCGCGTCTTGAATTTGAATCATTGCTTTCAGAAAATGAAATATCAATTTCAAACTTAACACTTGATGATATCATCAGTGATTCGAAAAAACTATAACAATGAAAAACGGACTTGTCATTGCCGATTCAGGACCAATATTTTCATTAGCATCTATTAATAAACTTTATTTGCTTGATTCCCTGTTTGATGACGTAAGAATTCCCCAAGCTGTCTGGAAGGAAATAACGCTAAAAAAATCAGTTAAATATTATGATAAAATTGTAAATTACTTTGAAAGCAAGGTTCTAAAAATTAAGGCTTCAAACGAATTATCATTTATAATGGATTATGGTGAATCAGAATCAGTAATTTTATTTCGGGAACAAAATGCAAATTTTTTACTTATTGATGATAAGAAAGCAAGGCGAATAGCAGAACACCTAAACATAAATTGTATTGGCACACTTGGATTGCTTGTAGCAGCCAAAGAAAAAGGATTAGTTAAAAATATTCAGCCAATTTTTAAGAAATTAATTGAGAACAAAAGATATTATTCCATAGAATTATTGAATAAGATCTTAATTCAAAATGATGAAGATATAATTGATTTCAATTGAATTGTGTTTTATTCCTCCAGCTTAATCACTTCACTTCCTGCCAGCAAAAATGCTCCGGTTCCATAAACTTCCCAACTTTCGGCCGAAAAGTTTTTACGTGGATCAGCGCCAATGGGTTGCACCCACCCTACTCTGCCATCGGGTTGAATCAACGAATTCAGGCCAATCCAGGCCTTTTTAACTACAGGCAAATATTCTTCTTTATCCAAAATTCCATTATTAATTCCCCACGCCAGTGCATACGTGTAAAAACCTGAACCGCTGGCTTCACCACCCGGATAAGAATTTGGATCGAGCAGACTGGCGCGCCACAATCCGTCATCCTGTTGCAGCGAAGCAATTTTTGCAGCCATTTCTTTGTAATTCTGAATGTAAAAATCGCGGGTAGGCCAATCTTTGGGCAACTCTTCAAGCAAGCGAACCAAACCTCCCATTACCCAGCCATTTCCGCGTGACCAGAATATTTTTTCACCGTTGGCCTCTGTTCTTGGTTCAATTCCCGGCTCATCGAGTTTATATTTAATATCGCGTGCATATAAATCTTCTTCCTGGTCATAAAGCAAATCATAAGTCTCTTTAAAAAGCTTGTCACTTAACTTGATATATTCTTCCTTGTCGAGCGTAACTCCCATTTTCACAAACGCCGGAGGCCCCATAAAAAGCGCATCGCACCACCACCATGTAATTTTTCGGATGCCGCCGGTTTCATAAGGAGTAGCAATAAATTCCTCCATAGTCGACTGAAAAGGTTCAATCATTTCATCATCACCCGAAATACGATACATATCCACATAAGTCTGACAAATGGCATGGTCGTCGGCATGGTGGAGCCGCGGTCCGGCTTTCCATTCATTTGACTCCCCCATCGCTTCAATGGCATTGTAAATATTTTCGTCGGCAAGTGTTTCATAGGCAGCAAAAACGCCGGCATAAAAAGCGCCGTTGGTCCAATCATAAAGTTTATGTTTCGGATGGTGTAACTGCCAATCGAGTGCCCTTTTCATTTTCTTTTTGATGTAGGCATCATTAAAAAATTTATCATTTTCGGAAGTCTGAGCTGCAGCGACCGAAAACAAGGCTGAAATAATAAGAAATGTACCAATAAGTTTATTCATGATTTGTAATTTTTTGGAGACAAATATATGCAATCGATTGCATATTCAAAACATCTTTGTAAAATAATTTTTAACAAACACAACCCAGAATTCATCCACATTGCACGAATTCGAATTAATCGTTATACTTGCAGAAAATATTATTGAAATGAATTACGGACACGGACATCATGGCCATTACAAAATTTACCAAAGTTGGTAGGCTGGTGTTGTTTTGTTTCGTTACAAAAGATAAAACTAAGGGCTTGCCGGCAAAGGCAGGCCTTTTTTTGTAAAAAGCCCCTCCCAACCTCCCCAAATGGGAGGAGAATAGAGGAAAAATTAAAAAATATGGAAAAACTTAAAATTGCGATTCAAACAAAAGGACGGTTAAACGAGGACTCGATGGAATTAATCCGTGAATCGGGCATCGATTTAAGCATGGGAAGGCGGAAACTGGTTTCCACGGCGGGAAACTTCCCGATGGAAGCGCTTTTTCTCCGCGACGACGATATTCCGCAAACCGTGGCCGACGGAGTTTCCGATGTGGGTATTGTTGGTGAGAATGAAATGCTGGAAAAGCAGGAAAATGTGGTGATTGCCAAACGTCTTGGGTTCAGCAAATGCCGACTTTCACTGGCTATACCCAAAAACACCGATTATTCGGGCGTCGAATATTTTAACGGGAAAAAAATAGCCACCTCCTACCCCAATATTTTGAAAAAGTTTTTGGATGAAAACAACGTGCAAGCGGAAATTCATGTAATAACAGGTTCGGTGGAAATTGCCCCGGGAATTGGGCTGGCCGATGCCATTTTCGACATTGTTAGTTCCGGTTCAACCCTTGTGAGCAACCGCCTGAAAGAAGTGGAAGTGGTTATAAAATCGGAAGCTGTATTAATTACGCGTCCTGGCCTTCCGGCACAAAAACAGGAAATTCTGGATGAATTTATTTTCAGGATGGAATCGGTTCAACGGGCAGAGGGGAAAAAATACATTCTGCTGAACACGCCCAACGAAAAAATTGAAGAAGTGGCAAACCTGCTTCCAGGTATGAAAAGTCCGACTGTGGTACCACTCGCAGAAGAAGGCTGGAGTTCGATGCACTCGGTAATTGCAGAAAATGATTTCTGGGAAATTATCGGTAAATTAAAAAAAGCCGGTGCCGAAGGAATTCTCGTGGTCCCCATCGAAAAAATGATATTCTGAAAATTCAGAAGTATAAAACGACAAAGATGAAAACAATTGTCAATCCGGAGAGAAGTAAGTGGCCGCATATTCTTCAGCGGCCTCATTTTGATGTGAGTGATTTGCACGAAAAAGTACAGTCTGTTTTAACCGACATCCGGCAGTCGGGCGACGCAGCACTCAAAAAGTACACCCAAAAATTCGATGGTGTGGAACTGCAGCAGTTCCGGGTTACTGAGGCGGAAATTAACGGTGCCGAAAAAATGGTAAAACATGAACTCAAAGATGCACTGAAACTTGCCGCTTCCAACATCGAAAAATTTCATGTCGCACAAAAACCGGACATCAAAAAGATTGAGACGACTCCTGGAGTTACCTGCTGGCAAAAAGCAGTGCCCATCGAAAAAGTGGGATTATACATACCCGGAGGAACGGCACCTCTGCTGTCCACGGTGTTGATGCTGGCAATTCCGGCGCGTATTGCAGGTTGCAAAGAAATAGTTCTGTGCACACCTCCCGGAAAAGACGGAAAAATTCATCCGGCGATTTTGTTTGCCGCAAAAACAGCCGGCGTAAAAAACATGTTTAAACTGGGCGGCGTTCAGGCCATCGGGGCTATGGCTTTCGGAACGGAATCTGTTCCAAAAGCAAATAAAATTTTTGGCCCGGGCAACCAGTTTGTAACAGCAGCCAAACAACTGGTTAGTATGAACGATGTGGCCATCGACATGCCGGCCGGTCCTTCGGAAGTAATGGTGGTTGCCGACGAATCGGCGAACCCGGCTTTTGTGGCTTCCGACCTCTTGTCTCAGGCCGAACACGGTGCCGACAGCCAGGTAGTTTTAGTGGCCAACAGCCAGATGCTGGTGCATGAAATCAATGAACAGATAAAAATTCAACTCGAAAATCTTCCGAGAAAAGAATTTGCAAAAAAATCACTTGAAAATAGTTTGGCAATTGTTTTGAAAAGCAAACAGAATACCGTTGAAATAATAAACGAATATGCACCGGAACATTTGATTTTGTGTACAAATGATTATTCGGAACTGGCGGAACAAGTGGTAAATGCAGGTTCTGTATTTTTGGGAAATTATACTCCTGAAAGCGCCGGCGATTATGCTTCGGGAACTAACCACACCCTGCCAACAAACGGCTGGGCAAAAACGTACAGCGGAGTGAACCTCGACAGTTTCATGAAAAAAATAACTTTTCAGGAACTAACACCTGATGGTTTGAAGAACATCGGATCTGCCATTGAAATAATGGCGGCAACCGAACAACTCGAAGCACATAAAAATGCAGTAACTTTGAGGCTGAAGGACTGACACAATTCAGGCATGCGTCATCCTGAACTTGTTTCAGGATCTTTCTAAAACAGCAACAAGCCGATTATGAAAATAGTTATGTCTATATTATGAGCAACAAGAACAGAACAACTTTCTATATTGGTGTAACAAGTAATTTAAAGAACCGGATTGCAGATCATAAAAATGGAAAAGGTTCTGCCTTTACAAAAAGATATAACCTGGAGGATTTGGTTTATTTTGAAGATTTTCCTGATATTATGCAAGCAATTGACAGAGAAAAACAGTTAAAAAAATGGCACCGTAAGTGGAAAATCAATTTAATACGTTTGGCTAATCCTGAAATGAACGATTTAAACTGGGAAATAAGATGAAACATCTTCATAAATATTTCTATAATAGATTTGAAATCTGAAACTAATATTTTTACAGATGCTGAAACAAGTTCAGCATGACGTCTTAAATAAACATTATGCATAAATTGAATTTAAATGAACGTAAACAATTTACTTCGAAAAAATATAAAAAACCTTCAGCCGTACTCATCTGCAAGGGATGAATATTCAGGCGAGGCCATGGTTTTCCTCGATGCCAACGAAAATCCGTTTAATCAGCCTTACAATCGCTATCCGGATC
>DATFJO010000567.1:0-2666 GCA_035269145.1 Tangfeifania sp.
TACCCGCGGTCTGGTGCCCGAAAAAGATGTGGAGCAACTTCAAAAACTGGCAAAAGCTATAAATGCTGATTTTGATGAAAATCTTGCTTTGTCGAAAAATGTTAGTGCCACCAATGTCAGGGGGAATTCAAAAAAATATGCTGCCGCGAATGTTACCGATGATAATCCGGACTCATATTGGGCAACCGACGATCAGGTAAAAACAGCTTCACTTGAAATTGATTTTCAGCAACCAATTGAAATGAATCGTTTTTTGGTGCAGGAAGATATCCGTCTCGGTCAGCGTGTAAAAGAATTCTCGGTTGAAGCTTTTATTAATGATGAGTGGAAAGAGGTTGCACACGAAACAACCATCGGCAGAAAACGAATTTTACGTTTCCCAAATATTACTGCACACAAATTGCGTTTCAATGTGATTGATTCAAAAGCATGTCCGGTAATAACAAACATCGAAGTATACAAAGCACCCAAAGTTTTGGTTCAACCTGAAATATTGAGGGATAAAAACGGAATGGTCACAATAAAATCATTCGATACCGGCCTGGATATATATTATACTATTAATAATAGTGTGCCCTCAGAACAGTCTGAAAAATATTCAAGCCCGTTTTTGCTGAATAAAAAAGCGATTGTAAAAGCAGTTGCTGTTGATCCTGCCACCGGGAATAAAAGTCCGGTAACTACTTCTGAATTTGATATACCACATACAAAATGGAAAATGATTGGGATGACCGGCCTGGAAACAAACGCTGAAAATTGCATTGATGGAAATCCGGCAACAGCATTGTCGCCTGACCAGAAATTACCTGTTGATTTTATTGTTGATTTGGGAGAGTCATACAACTTGAAAGGTTTTAAATACCTGCCTGATCAGGGGCGCTGGAATCCGGGCATCATTTTCAATTATGAATTTTATGTGAGTTCTGATGGTAAAAAATGGGGAGAGCCTGTTTCTCAGGGTGAATTCTCCAATATCAAAAACAGCCCGGTCTGGCAGGAAAAACAATTTGAACCTGTTTCAGGAAGATTTATTAAATTGCGTGCATTGTCGCCTGCTGAAGAAAACGGAAAGGTTGGAATTGCAGAACTCGATGTTGTAACTCAATAGTAATAATGTTAATAAAACATTTTAAACCTAAAAGAAATGAAAAGTATAATTGTGTTTTTGTTTGTAATCCTGGTTGCATTCCAGCCAGCATTCGCGCAGAAAAAAATATGGGATGAAACTCCGGAACAAAAAACTGAACGATTAGAGTGGTGGAACGACGCCCGTTTTGGTATGTTTATTCATTGGGGATTGTATGCCCAGGCCGCACGTCATGAGTGGGTGAAAAAACGCGAACGAATATCAGACGAAGAGTATCAGAAATATTTCGAGATTTTTAACCCCGATCTTTTTGATCCTTCAGAATGGGCAAAAAAGGCCAAAGCTGCTGGAATGAAATACGCGGTTATTACAACAAAGCATCACGAAGGTTTTGCCATGTTCGATTCAAATTATTCAGATTATGATGTAATGAATACACCATATAATAAAGACATCATCAAAGAATGGGTGGATGCTTTCAGGGCCGAAGGACTGGGTATAGGTTTTTACTATTCCTTAATCGACTGGCATCATCCAGAATATACCATCGATCGGGTTCATCCGCAAAGTGCAGGCACCCAAGAAGAATACGATGAATTAAATAAGGATCGTGATATGAGTGTTTACCGCGAATATCTAAAAAACCAGGTGCGCGAAATTTTGACAAATTATGGTAAAGTCGATATTCTTTGGCTCGATTATTCATTTCCAGGCAGGTTCGGGAAAGATCGTGACGATTGGGGTTCGGTTGAGTTGATGAAAATGGTTAGAAACCTTCAGCCTGAAATTATTGTAAACGACCGTGCCGACTTGAAAGATTATCAGGGCGGGTGGGATTTTACCACACCCGAGCAATTTAAAGTACAAAGCTGGCCCGAAATCGATGGTGAGAAAATCCCCTGGGAAACCTGTCAGACTTTTTCAGGCTCGTGGGGCTATTACCGCGATGAACATACCTGGAAAGACAAAAAACAATTGCTGGTACTTTTAATCGAATCGGTAAGTAAAGGAGGTAACCTTTTATTAAATGTTGGCCCAACTGCACGTGGGACTTTCGATCATCGTGCCGATAAAGCATTAAAAGAAATGGGTGAGTGGATGAAGTACAACGATCGATCTATATATAATTGTACCCAGGCTCCGGAAGAATTTGTCGCCCCGCCTAATACATTATTAACGTATAATCCGGAATTAAACAGGCTTTATGTGCATCTGCTCGATTATCCGATGAAGAATTTTTTGCTTCCCGATTTCAAAGACAAAGTAAAATATGCGCAGTTTCTTCACGATGCGTCAGAAATTAGAATTTCTGAACCTTACGGACACTGGATAGAGCAGGAAACCGGCGAAAACGATATCAATCTGATTTTGCCGGTGAATAAACCAAATGTGGAGATACCTGTTATTGAACTATACTTAAAGTAGAAATTAGAAGTAGATTTTGCAGAATTGTGTATCCCTTCGAAAAAGGTTTTTAATGTAACACCCACTTCTTTTTTCCGTATTAATAAATCCGTTCTGATTTTTTTTGAAATTAAGAAACCTGTTTTTCAGCATATTAAATATCAGGCTGAAATTA